>JAUVDE010000012.1 GCA_030595485.1 Draconibacterium sp. | reverse complement strand
ATAAAGTTGAGGTTAACGTAATTACCGATCAGATTGCCATATTACCAAAAATTGAAAAAGTTGAAAAATACATACAACATTTTAATATTTCGCCTGATGGTAAGCGTGCTTTAGTTGAAGCACGTGGAGATATATTCTCCTTACCAGCTGAAAAAGGATACATTAAAAACCTGACGCAAAGTTCGGGGAGTGCCGAACGTTTTCCGGCCTGGTCCAATGATGGAAAGAAAATTGCTTATTGGAGCGATGCTTCGGGGGAATACGAACTTACCATATTCGATATAGAAAAATCGACAACACGTAAAGTTACTGATCTTGGTCCCGGTTACAGGTATGAAATACATTGGTCGCCCGATGCAAAAAATATTGTTTTTGTGGATCAAACCATGAACATAAATATTTGCAACACAGAAACCGGGGATAACAAAGTAATTGATAAAGGACTTTGGATGTATCAGGGAGGTTTGCAGAATTTTTCGGTATCGTGGTCATCAGACAGCAAATGGCTTACCTGGAGCCGCGGAACAGTAAACCGAAATTCGGTAGTATTTATTTACGACACCGAAAATGAAAACAAAACACAAATAACTTCCAATTTTTACAATAACTACTCGCCAAAATTCGACCCTGAAGGAAAATACCTGTACTTGCTTACAAACCGTTCCATGAGACCTTCTTATAGTAATTTCGACCAATCGTTTATATACAATAAATCGACACTTGTGGCGGCTATTACTTTGAAAAAAGATACACCTTCTCCACTCGCTCCTGAAAACGACGAGGTAGAGATTGAGAAAGAAGAAAAAGAAAACGGTGATAAAAAAGAAGAGGAAACAGACAACGAAGATGATGAAGAAGCAGATAAAACCGAGGAAAAGAAGGTGGAAATTGATTTGGATGGAATGGAAAACAGATTGGTTCTTCTTCCGGTCAAAGCCGGATCGTATCGAAACCTTTTTGCTACCAAAGGAAAAATAATTTTTCAGGACTTTACCAATGCAAGTGGACCAGCAGGAAAACGCCCGGTAGTTTATTGGGATTTGAAAGATAAAAAGCAAAAAACAATTATTGAAAATGCCGGAGGATTTATCTTATCATCGAATGGAGAAAAAATATTGGTTAGCGACAAAAAGAAACTCGGTATTATCGATGTAAAAGAAAAACAAAAACTGGATAAATTCATTCCTATTCAGGACATGGAAATGGCCATTTATCCAAAGGAGGAATGGAAACAAATATTTACCGAGGCGTGGCGTCTGGAACGTGACTTCTTCTACGATAAAAACATGCATGGTGTGGATTGGGAAGCTATGCACAGTAAATATGAAAAACTTTTGGAACAAGCCGTTAGTAGAGAAGATGTAAACTTTTTACTGGGGGAGTTAATTGGTGAATTAAATGCCTCGCATACTTACAAAGGCGGTGGAGATTTGGAACAGGCAAAAAGAAGAAATGTAGGTTACCTCGGTGTAGAATGGAAAGTGACTAACGGACAATACCAAATTGCCCGAATAATAGAAGGTGCTAAATGGGATGCTGAAGCAAGGTCTCCACTTTCGGAACCGGGAGTTGACGTAAATGCTGGCGATTATATATTGGCAATAAACGGCACAAAGCTTTCTACGGATAAAGAGCCCGAAGCTGCTTTACAGGGCTTGGGGGGAAAAACAGTTCAATTAACGGTTAGTAAAACAGGATTGTTTGATGATGCCGAAAAAGTTATTGTAAAAACCATGACCAGCGATAAACGCCTCCGCCATTTGGAATGGATTGAAACCAAACGGGAAAGAGTAGAGGAAGCTACCGGCGGAAAAGTGGGATATATTTATGTACGAAGTACGGGCATTGATGGCCAGAATGAATTGGCCCGACAATTTTATGGACAATGGCAAAAAGATGCACTCATAATTGACGAAAGATTTAACAGCGGTGGACAAATTCCTGACCGATTTGTAGAAATGCTCAACAGAAAACCACTTGCCTATTGGGCTGTTCGCGACGGTTATCAATGGCAGGAACCAACCATTGCTAACTTTGGTCCAAAGGCGATGCTAATTAACGGTTGGAGTGGCTCAGGAGGCGATGCTTTCCCCGACTATTTCAAAAAAGCTGGATTAGGACCTCTTATTGGCTCAAAAACCTGGGGCGGACTAATAGGAATGACCGGTTCTCCACAATTTATTGATGGTGGAACAGTTTCATGTCCTTCATTTAGAATGTTTGATCCTGATGGAAAATGGTTTAGAGAAGGACTAGGTGTTGAACCAGATATTAAAGAAGTGGAAGACCATACAAAACTGGCTATTGGAGTAGATAACCAATTGGAAAAAGCAATTGAATGGATACTCAATGAGTTAAAAGAGAATCCTAAAAAGGTAGTTAAACCTGAACCATTTGAAAAAAGATAAATTCATAAAAAGTCATCCATTCGGTAAAATGAATGGATGACTTTTTATCTCACTAATCAGTACTCAAATCTATTTCCCCAGCACCAAATTCTGAATAAAGAACTCCATCATTCGTTCGCGGTTAACAGCAGTGTGCCCACGGTCGGGTCCAACTTGTACCTCGAAACTTTTACCTGCCTTTTGCAAAGCTTGAATTAATTGAAGTGAGTTGGATGGATGTACATTATTATCCGTAGTTCCGTAATAAATCATTAGTTTTCCAACCAAATTATCGGCGTAATTCCGAAGATTGGCAGCATCGTAACCTTCCTGATTATTTTCCAATAAGTTCATAAATCGTTCAGTGTAAATATTGTCGTAATTGCGCCAATCCATTACACCCGAGTTTGCCACTGCTGCGTGAAAAACTTCAGGGTGGCGTAAAATACAGGCAGCAGCGGTTGTTCCTCCGTAAGAAGTTCCAAACACACCAACTCTATTTTTATCGAAATATGGACGATCGTACAAGGCTTTTATACCTTCTGCAAAATCATCTTGTTCAACAATAGATAAATTGCCATATAATTTATCCAGCATTTTTTTGCCTTTCCACGCAGCATTTCTACCATCGATATTGGCCACCAGAAAACCATATTCTGTTAAGGAATTTGGAGTAGTAAAATTTTCGCGAACAGCGTTAGTTGCCGGACCTCCGTAATTGGAAAGAAGGAGTGGATATTTTTTATTTGGATCGAAGTTACTCGGAAAATGCAACAAACCATGTAATTCAGTTTCACCATCAGCCGAAGTAAAAGTAAACATTTCAACCTTTTTTAAACCAAGTTCTTCAAACTTACCCATGTCGCTTTCGGCCAACTTAGCTAAAACCTTTCCTTTCAAATCAATTACTTGAGTAAAAGGTGGAATATTATGCGTTTGTGCCACATCGACAAAATATTTACCGTTGGGCGACAAACTAACGGTGTGATTATAAGCTGGATTTGTCAGACAAACGTCTTTACTGCCATCCAATTTACAGCGGTGTAATTGCAATTTCATGTGGTTATCGCTACTACGCGCCAAATAATAAAGCAAGTCCTTTTCTTCGTCCACTTTTACAACACCTGCCACCTCGTACTCATCATCCGTAATCGTATTAATTAATCCTTCTTTTAAATCGTACCAATAGTAGTTTTTAAAGCCATTTCGTTCCGATTCCCAAATAAAACTTTTCTTGTTTTCGAGGTATTGCATAAACGGAGTATTGGTGGTAAAACTTGCAGGCCATTCCTCACGAACGACAACACGGCATTTCCCGGTTTCAGCATCGGCTGCCGTCCATTCCATTATGTCCTGTTTCCGATTGGTACGGTGAAATAAAAGTTCTGTTCCATCGGGCGCCCATTCAATTTTATAGACGTAATGCCCAACCACATAATCGTCAAATGGCTTGCCATCACGTACATCAACAATAACTGTCTTTTTTGTTTCCAGATCGTAAATCATTAATTCAACCACTGGGTTTACTGCACCTACTTTGGTGTAGGCTTCAACGTTCATTGAATCGTAAAACTCGGTTTGCTCGTACTGTAAATAGTAGTTTTTCACCTGGCTCATATCGAAATGATAAAAAGCCAATTTTGTATTGTCGGGCGACCACCACATGGCATGCAGCTGATCAAGTTCTTCACCATAAACCCATGTTGCAGTTCCAAAGGTGAAGTTCTTTTCAATTGAACCTTCAGTGGTTACAGCATATTCGTTGCTTCCATCCACATTACTTATATAAACATTCGCATCGCGATAAACAGCCTTTAGTTTTTCATCTGAAGAAGTTTCTATGGCATATTGTCTTCCTCGCTGAGGACGTCCGGCATACATTCTGCGGTAGCGCTCCCTCATCGACTCATCTTTTACCGCCTCACCAATTTCATCTACCTTTTTCTTTTTCACATTAAATTGGTAACGTTTGCCGTCCCAATTGTATTCAAACGACTTTCCGTCTTCGGCCCACTCTGCTGAAACCCGACCTTGTTTTACTGAGCTACGAATTTGAGGCGCAATTTCTTTGTATTGTTCGTAACCCGGCATGTCTTTAATCCATTGCTGAGCTGAGGTTTGAAATGAAATATTTGCAAATAAAATGCAAAACAGAATCAGTGCAATTTTTTGAGTCTTCATGAGTAAACAGTCTTTTGAGTTTTGATTTTTTCCAATTGAGTTGTAAACATAAGGTTCCGTCATGAAAATTCAAAGAAGAGAATCCTATTCTTTTACATAAAAAATGTATTGAATATTTTTTTCAGGTTGCCCATCCGGTCAGGCGGGGCTTCATCCTATTCCAATCGAAAAGACAAAGAGTTAAGAATAAAACCACAAAAGCCCGAAGAACACAAAGAAAAATTAATGGCTTAATCCAAAATCCTTTGTGTTCTTTGTGACTTATTGGTTATTTATATCTGAGTATCCTTTTCTAAGCTTATTATCCAAATGTGATTTATCTTTTTCAAGCCAAAAAACGTTGCACATCAATCTCGGGAGACAAGATGTGATTTTCTTCAGTAATAAACCTTAACATTTCTTTAGCAAAATACGGTGCCAACATTACACCTTTTGTTCCAAGCCCATTAAAAATGAAAATATTTTTATGCTTTGGATGTTGTCCTAAAATTGGTCGACGGTCGATTACGCTTGGTCGCACACCGGCCGAATGCTTTTCAATTTTGTAATCAACTAAAACCAGATTTTCTAAACATTCACAAATTGATGCTGCTCCTGCGGCTGTCGTTTGCTCCGAAAGGTCTTTCCACTCGTAGGTAGAGCCAACTTTAAAGCGCTGGTTTCCGATGGGTAACACAAAACACTTTTTATTCAATATGTATTCTTCAGAAAGCTCGGAGGAATATATCTCTAAAACTTCCCCTTTTACGGGTTTCATTTTCACAAAATCAAATACTGAATTATGCATCACATGGTATCCTTCGCAAAACACAATTTTATCTGCTGAGATATTTTCAATCTGAAAATCGGTAAAACTGACCACATCATTTTTAAGAACAAGATCCGATTCTAAAAGCAATCCTTTTCCCTTAAAAAACGTCTCTGAAGAACTTAGGAATTGCACCAAATTTAGATAACCAGAACCATTGACGATTCCATACCCGGAGGCTTCAGTCAAATATTTATTTGGTGATTTATCCAAAACAGCACCTACATAAGCATCAAATTCCGGGTTGTTTTTTCGTTCCAACCACAACTCTTTCTCCTGCTCCGAAAGTGGTTTTAGAATGTTCTTTTCGAAATAAAATAGATCGGATAAAAGTTCCTCCAACTTGCGGTAAGTTGTTTTCATTACCGGCATCAATTCATCCACCATCCAGCTTTTAGTCATACGCCTAAAAACCAACGGATTTGTCATTCCGGCAGCAACAACCGATGCTTTGCTTTTTTTAGGGGAATTAACAATTTTAAAATCCACTCCGGCTTGCAACATTTCAAAAGCAAGCAGCGTTCCGGCCAAACCTTGTCCAATTATTAGAAATTCAACTTTTTTCATTTCAGTAGCTCAAGTGCCTCTTTTGCCGTTTTTACCGGAAGCTGGCAAGCTCCTTCCTTGCACACATAAATTAAATCATCACCAGCCACAAATCGGCCTTTTAATAAGGGTAACTTACTTTCGGAATGAGCAAATCCCCACAGAATATTGGGACGATAAGTATTTTGCAATTCATTCAAAAAGATGTTGGCATTTAATCCGCAAACCACCACCTCGAAATAAGGTTCGGTAAGTTTAAGCATTAAGCCACCCCAGTTGGCATAAGCCATTGGATAAGAACTAAAATGTGGTGTAATATGCTGTAACATTTTTTTCGCGATGTCTAGGTATTCCGGTCGCCCCAAAATTAAATACAAACGATGCAAGTTGTTGGCCATAACCGAGTTTGACGATGGAAGAACATTGTCTTCTTTTTGAAAATGGTTACTCACCACCGATTTGGCATTTTCTTCTGAGAAATAAAAAAGCCCGGTCTTTTCGCTGTAAAAATGATTAAGTGAATAAGTATTTAGTTTTCCAGCATAATTCAACCACTCTACATCTCCTGTAACTTCAAACAACGAAATAAAGGCTTGAATACTTAATGCGTAATCTTCCAAGAAACCATCAATTGAACTTTTCCCAGCTTTCCAGTTATGAAATAACTTACCATCCTCAGCCAATTGATTTTCAACAATAAACGTAGCATTCTTTACAGCCAATTCTAAAAAATGATCTTCGTCAAAAGCTTTGTAGGCATCAACCAAACCCTGAATTGTCAAGGCATTCCACGATGTTAAGGTTTTGTCATCCAAACCAGGACGAATCCTGCTTTCCCGCTCTTTTAACAGAGCAAATTTCCATTTACCTACTTCTATTTGAAGCTGATCAAGGTTAAGATTATGCTTAGCTGCAAATTCGTCATCATGCGAATCGCGTAATAAAATATTATTGTCATGTTCCCAAAAACCCTTTCCATTCACATTATAATAGTCGGCAAAAAGTTCGTAATCCTTACCAATAATTTGCTGAAGTTCTATTTTCTTCCAAACATAAAACTTTCCCTCCTCACCTTCGCTATCGGCATCTAACGACGAATAAAAAGCACCCGATTCATCCATCAACTCGCGCTCTAAAAAATCAACGGTTTCGTATACCACTGTTTTATATTCCTCGTTGTTAAACTGCTGGTAGGCTTTGGCATAAATACTTAGCAACTGTCCATTATCGTAAAGCATTTTTTCGAAGTGTGGAACTTTCCATTTATCATCAACTGAGTAACGTGCAAAACCGCCACCAACTTGGTCGTAAATTCCACCACGCGCCATTTTCTCCAAAGTAATATTTACGAAATCCAGCACTTCTTCATCGGCTTTAATATAACCGTAATAAAGTAAAAATTCGAGATTTACCGGCATTGGAAACTTAGGTGCTCCGATATTTCCACCTTCATCCAAATCCCAGCGATTTTTCCAACCCTCAACACCACGTTCAATTAATTTAATGTTTACCGGAAGTACATTCTCAACTTCAAGATTTAACGAAGTCTGTTCAATTCCTTCTTGCAACTGCGCGGCATAGTCCAAGGCTTTTTTCGGGCTCTGCTTGTAAAAATCAGAAACTGCATTCAGGTTTTGTATCCAATTATCTTTGGGGAAATAGGTGCCTCCCCAAATCGGGCGACCATCGGGCAAAGTAATTACATTTAAAGGCCAACCACCTTGTTGCCCCATCAACTGCACTGCACTCATGTAATAATGGTCAACATCGGGGCGTTCTTCACGGTCAACTTTTATACATATATAATGCTCATTCATTATTTCGGCGACTGTGGTATCTTCAAAACTTTCGTGCTCCATTACATGGCACCAATGGCAAGCTGCATATCCAATACTAATTAAGATTAGCTTGTTCTCCTTGGTTGCTTGTTCAACAATTTCTTCGCTCCACGGATGCCAATCAACCGGATTATGTGCATGCTGTAAAAGGTAAGGCGATGTTGAATTTATAAGGGCATTGGTATGTTTCATGTGTTCCGTTTTTTGGCCATTGCAAGCTGTAACAACAAATATTACAATTATGAAAATTAATTTTCTCATGTCTTCAAAGGAACAAGCAAAACACCATTTGGTTTTTATATTCAGAATAAACTGAAAGGAATTAAGTACAAAAGCGTCTTAATTTAAGAAAATAGCAAAAGAAACAATGGATTATAATAATGGTAAATCGAAACTTTGGTTTTTCCAGAACTTCAATTTTTTGGAAAACATGAGTAAGGAAGAAAAAATGGAACTTAGCGATTGTTCGGTAATGGTTACCGTAAAAAAGGATGACCCTGTTTATTTACCCCATGATTTATCGTCGCGTATATTTTTTCTCAAAGAGGGGAATGTTAAAATAGTGTCGTACTCGGAAGATGGGCGCGAATTAATACATGGTATTTTAAAAGCCGGTGAAATTTTTGGAGAACTGGCTTTGTCCGGCGAAAAAAACAGAGAAAATTTTGCCATGGTAACCGAGACTGCAACCATTTGTCAGGTTGGTATTTCTGAATTTGAACGTATACTGAGAAATAATCAGGCGCTAACACTTGAGGTTACAAAACTTATTGGTTTCCGATTAAAACGAATTCGAACCCGCCTCGAACGCATGTGGTTTAAATCGGCCGAAGACCGAATTCGATTATTGTTGCAAGAACTGGGCGAGGACCACGGCCAAAAAGTTGTATTGGGTATCGAAATCCCACTCAGGCTAAAACACCAGGAAATAGCAAGTCTTGCTGCTACTACACGTCAAACCACAACAACCATTTTAAATAAATTGGTAAAAAAAGGCGAAATTGAATTTGACAGAAAACGAATTCTTTTGAAACATGCCTTTAAACCAGAAATATGCATTAGAAAATCTATTCCACATTAAAACTGCTTCAAAACAAGACGTTCCACTAACTTACTTCAACTCACCAGAACGATACTATGCCTCGTCTCAGTAAGTCCTTGTTTTATTGCATTTTAATACTCACTACGAAGTTCTAACGCATAATTCAGGTTCAAATTTCTTTTTGAACGATGACCAAGTCATTCTTCAATTTCATAATTTGAATAACCAGCACTGCTGCAATTATTGTAAACGATAACATGAGAAGAACGAGCAGCAAACTCACTTCTATTTCCACTTGACTTATTCCAAATGGCAAGGAATAAAATTCAAGTTCAGATAAAACAAACAAAACAATTAAAACTAGCGCACGCCAATAATAAGAATGACGGAGATATTTCCGGGAAACAAATTCAAAAAAAAGGAGAGCAGGAAACAAAATAGCAAACAGCAAAACCAGGATTTGCCAAACTTCATTTCCGACAATTAAATTCGGGTATAAAAATACCACAGGCAATCCCATTACAGCAATTCCTACTCCCCAAGCCTTTAAACATTTTATGAGGCGTTTATTCATGATTTTAATTTCCAGTGAAACTTAAAAAACGATAGACCCGTACTTTTCCGTTTACTCGAACGGCATGCACCCGTTCTTTTTCATGCAAACGCCTATCTTCATATTTAACAGGAAAGATGAATTGTTTACTGGTTTTATAATCTCCGTACGGATACGAGCCATAATTCCGGTTATACCCAGTTGAAAAGTTCATTACTTTAGATGTTGGATACAACTCCTTCCAAGTTGAAAAGGTAGTTTCAAGTACCATATGATTTTTGGGTTTCTTTCCTTTCTTCTCACCCCAAATGGCAGTATTAAGTAACTGCGACCAATTTGATCCTGTCGCTCTGTCGTAAGGAACAATATTGGAATTATACAGTAAACCCGACACACCAAACGAGGTTAATGTTCCATTTATTTTGCGATTCCAGGCAGTGGCAGTTCCGGTAAGCGGACAATAAATAATGGCATAATCCAGGTCAGAAATTACATCGTTTACAATTTCGTGCCAGTCCAAAACATCATGCGGATAGGCCATTTGTGTTTCCTGGTATGAAAACCCAACCACTAAATCATCGTCTGCAAGAAATTCAAGTTGCCCTGCTGCATCAAACTTAGGTGTTGAAACTGCAGGAATACCATCGCGCCCCACTCCTCCCGATCGAACTTCACTTTCTGGCACCAACCAGTTTCCTGTTCCGGTAATTTTTTCACCATCGTTTACTCCTTTTTCGGCATCGGGATAAATTTGTAAGCCCGGATAAAAGGTTGCAAACGAAAACCAGTATCCCATTAGCGATTGTGTAGCTCGCAGTCGCTGTCCTTTTCGGGGACCTCTAATTGCGTAGCCAAAAATATCCCAGCTGTTTCCCTCATTGTCTTCCATAATTATTGGCAATGCTTCCTCGGTACTTTTAAATTCCAATAAATTATCATCCAAAGTTCTGTAAAACGAAACAATATATTGCTTGACTGCATTTCCCGCTATAATAATCTTTTCGCCCTCCAAATCATCAATAATTAAAATCACATCAGAAGAATAAGTTCCTCCTCCTTTCCCTAAATCAGGCGGCGTTTCATTTATGTCATCCAACTCCGATTCGCTGCAAGCAATAAGCAGCACAACACTCAATAAATACATTAAATTCTTCATGGCTATACTTTTTTAATTCTTAAATAATTTAATTGCTAATCCAACATTAAATCGATAACTAGTGGTCAACTGTGTTCCTTTCAGATTTCGATAAACAGGTAATTCTGCCGCTGCGTTTATAGACAAATTATTACTAAGTTCAAGGTTTAAACCCGGGCTAATGTAAATCCAATCACCGCCTGTTCCCGCCACTGTTAAACCATCGGTTTTATCGGCAGAGGTATGTCGGTACTGCGTAAATACCGAAGGGGTAACTCCAATCTTTTTAATCAGAAAGTTTTTCTGAAGGCCGAGTGACAACATGCTTTCATTTCCAAAACGATATTTAATATCGCCTTCGAAACGCTTGGCAGGAGTTGTTAGCCGATAACTGGCTGATGCATTAAACGAGAGACCTGTAATATTCAGAATTTGGGATTCTTGATAAGAAGCCCCGAAAATACCATCCAAGGAACCGCTGCCCGGTTGCAAATCGGGTGATACAACCAAGCCAAACTCATCATCGGTCGCATCAAATTTCCCAATGGGTAATTTAGGCCCGGCGGCAAGTACCAGACTCCTTTTGAATACCGACAACACCGAATATTGGAGCAATAAAACAGCATCTCCCAACCCATTCGTTTCTGTTACATTTGCCTGACCCGTTTCTGTAAAAATGGTGCGTTGCTGCCCCACGTAAGTAAATAATCCGTTTACCGACATTTTTTCAGAAAATGGATAAACCACCTGCAGCAAAGCAGTCTGTGTTAAACGTTCTCTTGTGTTATCATCTAACAATTCCCTCCCAGCATACAAATCATCCAAATAATTATAATCATACGCAAGCTGAAAATATACTGTACCGGGCTCAATTCCATTAATTCCAAGATTCCCTAAAAGTGGAGTTCCTCCCGAGCAACAAGTTTGACAATTGACATTGTTCCAAGCCAACAACACAAATGATAATAGCATTAAAGTTTTTCTGATTTTCATTCCTAATTATTTTCAGAAGCAATTTACCACAAGAGTTTTGGAGTAAATGTCGTGCTTATGACAAAACACAGAGAAATAAGTCAGCTTTCTGGTTATCAGCTATTTTAAACCAATATAAACTGTATTTATAGCTTTAATTTCTCTGTCAGAAAAATAGATAAAAACAAAGTTTATATATATTTGCCAGTACAAACCCGTGTAACTATACACAATACAACATCAAGTAAAAAATTAAATCCTGGAGTGGACGCCGGGATTTTTTTTATGCCCAAAGGTCTCATCTATACTTGTTTTAATTTCCCAATATTTAATCTAGCATTAAAACGTTTCATACGCCAGTGGCCTCTTTCTATCAAACATGGAATCGAAACATGGTCTTAGGGAGCACGAGAAGCTCCGAAGAATTGAGGAGATCACTCGCGTGAACTTAGGCCATGTAAAGATGAAAAGTGAAGATAAAAAGCAGCCTTGAACTTTCTGCTTCGTCTTTGTTTTAAGACAAAGATGAAGGCCTCCGGCAGGAAAAAGAAAGTTAATTGAGGTTTGAATATTTCTTATATTATTAAAGTTCATTCGAAATTCAATGTGATCCGTAAACATGAACATTTAAAAGAGTTGTATTTTTAGGTAATTATTCATTTCTGTTTTTCAGTTTTGAATTTCCGGTAATTATTAAATTATGAAAAAAGTAACTGGCATTGGTGGTATTTTTTTTAAGACAAGTGATCCTGAAAAAATGAAAGATTGGTACAATAAAAACTTGGGCTTGGTGACCAACGAATACGGTTCGGTATTTGAATTTCGAAATTCCGATGAACCGGATAAGAAAGGATACTCGGTTTGGAGCCCTTTTAAAAACGACACCAATTATTTTCAACCTTCGGAAAAAGAATTTATGATTAACTACCGGGTTGAAAACATTGAAAAACTGGTGGAAGAATTACGTGATGCAGGCGTTACCATTTGTGACGAAATAGAAGCATTCGAATATGGGAAATTTGTACATATTCTAGATCCCGAAAACAATAAAATTGAGCTTTGGGAACCTGTCGATTCAGTTTTTACAGGCATGTACGAAGGAAAAACGACAAAATAGTTATCTTGCGAAAAACCATTAGTAATGCGACTATCTTTCATTTTCCTACTTGTATCAGCTTTCCTCACACTTCATTCTGAAAATGCTATTTCGTCTGAAAAGAATGATACTACTTTTATATTTATGAAGGACTACGGTTTAGCAAAAACACGTAAAAAAGATTGTGTAAAATACATCAATAAGGTTTTCACCGATTTAAAAGACAATAATCCTAAGGTTCTGGTTTTCACACAAGGTACTTACCATTTTTATCCCGAAGATTGCCAAACCCGAGAATATTACGAATCGAACACAAGCGATATTAATCCTAAAGTATGTGCTTTTCTTTTTGATGGAATTAAAAATCTTGTAATAGATGGCCGTGGAAGCACGCTGATTTTCCATGGGCAAATGCAGCCTTTTACTTTCGACAATTGTGAGAATATTACGCTCAAGAATATAAATATAGATTGGGATAATCCTTTAATTGCGCAAGGCGAGGTGCTAAAGGTTACCAAACAGTATATCGATTTAGGAATTAACCACAGAGAATTTCCTCATCGTTTAGTAGATGAAAAACTTGTTTTTGATGTTTATGGCGGCAAACAAAACCACTGGAAAGGAACCATGGAGTTCGACCGCAAGAGAAGATACGTTGAAATTCAAACTGGTGATGGGGGCTGCCTTGGACGAGGTTGGAATCATTACCGTGCAGAAGCTACCATGCCAGGAATTATTCGTTTACATCATAACTTTTTAAGGAAACCCAAAATTGGAAATTTCCTGGTTTTACGTCATGCTGAAAGAGCACACTCGGGTGTTTTTATCATCGAATCGAAAAACATTGTTATTGAGAACTTAAACTTGTACCACGCAACAGGGCTTGGAATATTGGCACAGTTCAGCGAGGACTTAACTTTTAACGGCTACCGGGCCATTCCAAACCTGGCTAAAAACCATTATTTTGGAGGTGGTGACGATGGGCTACAGGTTTCGAACTGCAAAGGGGAAATTGTGGTTACCAACTGCGAGTTTGCCGGTTTAATGGATGACCCTATAAATGTGCACGGCACCAGCGTTCAAATTCAGGAGATAATTTCGGATAAAGAGTTGAAATGTAAGTTTATGCATCACCAAAGTGTGGGATTAAACTGGGGCCATAAAGGTGATAAAATTAGTTTTATCGAAAACGAACGCATGCATTCTATTGGAACAGGAGAAGTTACAGCATTTAAATCCATTGATAATGAATTCTTTGTGCTTACTTTTTCCGCGCCAGTTCCTAATAATTTAGAGGTGGGTGATGCACTGGAGAATTTAACTTGGTCGCCTGACTTTACGCTTACTAATTCTCAGTTAAAAAATTGTCGTGCACGTGGTTTATTGGTTTCAACCCCCGGGAAAGTTTTAATTGAGAATAATGTTTTTGAATCGAGCGGAAGTGCCATTTTAATCGCCGGAGATGCGAATGGTTGGTTCGAGTCGGGAGCTGTTGCCGATGTGCTGATAAAAAACAACACCTTTTCCGAATTGTGCAATACCAGTTCGTATCAGTTTTGCGAAGGCATTATTTCAATCTTTCCAATAATCCCAAAATTGGACAAAAAAACTCCAGCTTTTCATAAAAATATTCGAATCGAAAATAACCGTTTTAATCCCTTTGATTTCCCGGTACTTTTTGCTCGTTCAGTCGATGGGGTTTCATTTACAAACAACACGGTAACACGTGCTTATACCTTCGAACCATATCATAATCGCAAGTTTACGTTTACATTTGAAAGCTGTAAAAATGCGACAATATCCGGCAATCAGTTTTCCGATGATTTATTGGGAAAGAATATTCTGCTTAAAAAAACCAGCCTATCTGAATTGAAGTCTGATCTTGGGGAAAGTTTTACTATTGAAGAATTTAAATAGTTGCTTAGAGTTCAATAAAAAGGCGGTAAATCCCGGTGGTATTATCGCGACTAAACTCCACCCCATTAAAGTCAACTTCATGAAATTCAGTGTAATCGCAACACTCACCATCTGCCCGATCGGCATCAACGTGTAAAATGCATAGTTGTGTTCCATCAACTTCAATCGAATAATTAACCACCTCAGTTTGCCAGCCAATGGTATGAATTTGAATCAAATTTAATTCATTCTCATCAATGAATTGAAATTCAACAGCACTGCTATCAAGCAAATCAATTACTTTTAAGGTTTCCGAGTCAAAGGAATCGATGGTAAATAAATTCTCACCACTTGTCTCATCAACCAACTCCAGTACAAACATCTCAGGAGGAGTAGTGCACAATGGGCAATCCTTTTTATCACATGATAACAACAAAACGGATAATAAAATTAAAGTAAGAAGGGCGGCATTTTTCATGGTTCACGCTATTACCTTTTTAAGCAGATGCTGTCTCGTACCAGAAGGTTGCGTGAAATTAAGAATTATGTTAAAAAATAAAACCGCTCGGTAAACGAGCGGTTTTTATGAGAAAAGGGTAGAACGATATGGACGCTTTTTTGAAGATGATTGATAATTTACAAACCCCTAAGCACAAAACCAATCAAAAAATACAGAAGTGTTCTACCCTTATGTATTATTTAACCTAATATTCAAATGTAATTACAACAAACAGGCCAAAAACAAAGTGCTTTGACATCCAACACTTTACATAAGACTATACAATTTTACACTTCTCCATTTGGGACAATTTTCCCAAATAAAAGCGATTACCCTACTCTATTATAAAGAAAAACCGTCTCAAAATAAATTCTGAGACGGTTGATGTAATTTGTATTTTTCTACAATACTAAACTTCTTCTTTTCTGTTTTTTACAATTATGTAAAGGGCGATAAAAGCAAAAACTAATATTACCGGAAGTACAGCCAAATTGCGCAAGGTAGTTTGGGCTCCTGCAGTTTCAATTGATTTACCCATAATTGGCAATACCATTGAAGTAGCTACAAAACCGGCACCACCCAAAATCGACATTCCAAGCGCTCCACTTTTAGGAACATACTCAGAGGCAACACCAATCATGGTTGGCCAGAAATAACAAACACCAACGGCAAAAACTGCTGCCGAAAGAACGGTCATAACAGGGCCATTTGCTATGCTTAACAACAACAAACCACCCACTGCAATTATTGAAGATCCGAGCAATACTCCTGTTGGGTTTAAGCGGTGAATTAAACCACCGGCAAAGAAACGACCAACTGCCATTAATCCGGTAACAACCGCTAAAATTAGCATCGGATGAATTCCATTGTTAGCCAATAAGGCATTAATCCATTGTGTAGTTCCCAGCTCAGTAGATGCGGTAAGTAACATACAACCAAAAATTAATGGGAATAACAAGGTGATTTTATTTACAAGTCGTCCTTCTATAACAATAAAAATGGCAATTACTGCCACAATAATTAACGGAGTTGAATAGTTTGCTGTAACCATTGCTGCAATAGATGGCGTTGTTGCCACCAAAATCATAAAAATTACAGCTAAAGTAATGGTATAAGGTGCACCAATATTACGCATCATTTCTTTGTAACTAACACCACTTGCAACACGTTCTGTTTCCGGTATTTTCTGTCCCAAAAATAAGTAACCATAAATTGCCATTGGAATAAACAAGAAGCCAACCAATACCTGCCATGGCAAATTCAACCAATCGATAACCAAGGCAGAGAGTAAACTACCCACGACAATTCCACCGGGGAACCAAACATGAAAACGGTTTAACATTTTAGTTTTTTTATCGGGAAACAAAGCAGTAACCAGTGGATTACAAGCCGCTTCAACACTTCCATTACCCAAGCCAATAAACACGTTGGCAATAAATAACGAATTATAATCTTTTGCCATAAGCAACAAAACAATACCAATTAAATGCATGGTAAAAGCTGCCCAAATAATACTTTTGGTTTTAACAATATCGATAAAATAACCGCCCGCAAACATAGCAACAGCAAAACCCCAGAATGCCGGGCCAAATGCACGCCCCACTTGCTCTTTGGTTAGTCCATATTCATCGGTAAATACACCTTCAATTTTTGCCCTTATTGCAAAAGTGATAGCCGTTACCAAAAGTGCTAAACACGCTGCAACAAAAAGTCTTTTTTGATTTACATCTTTCATAATTCGTCTTGGTTTAGAAGAAAAAGAGCTCAAATCGGCTAATTTCTCCAATTTATTAAATGGATTAATTTGTAATAGCTAAATATTTTATTGCCTGCCCTAATAATGCACGATAATCCTTCTCTACGTATGTCCTTTTATCGTGCCCCGGCTGTATATAAACAATGTTCGATTTATTGTAAACGTTATGCCAGGCCACATACTCCATACTTTTAGGGTGCTTTGTGCGTAGTAAGGTTTTTACATTATCCGAAATGCGAACATTACCATAAGCTTCATCGAAAAAGCGGAATTGTTTAATACCCGATGTTATTGGAGAGTGCGTATCCACTGTGCAATAAAGCCAAACATCGTGTTCATAGGTCGACCATAGCTCTTCGGGAACTTTTTTACCTTTCTCGAAATATTTACCACCAATAATATTTTCAAACTCCTTCCACTTTTGGTACGATGCCAGGGAGTGATGTAAAAACAAAAAAGGTTTTCCCTCTTTGGTAAGGTTTAAATAGGCCTTTTTTTCAGCCTCCGAAATCGTTTTCCACATATCGTAAAAAACCAACACATCAAAGTCATCGGCAGTACCTTTCGATATTTCATTATTGGCTTTTGGCTGCTCAAAATGTTCGTATTCGACACCTTCCATGGCATCAAACATTTGAAAAAACTGAAGGGTATCAAAAGCATGTCCTCCAGTAACCAACATAACTTTTATTGACTGGCTCTTACTTATGGTAACTGAAAACACAAACAAAAAAAGTATACAAATTCGTCTCATAACAGGTTTACTTAGTGAATATTGACCAACATACAACAATAAACAACTGTACTGTTCTGGTCAATTCTGCCAATAAATTTAATAAATTCAAGTTTACATTGTATAAATGGTCCAAAAATCAGCCTAATTTTTATTGAATAAAAACATTTTAAAGGCTTAGTTGTCTGCTTTTAGTAAACGAACTCAATTATTTGACTTACTTTTGAACGATAAAATAGAAAATTACAAACCATGAATAATAAATTTCTTCGTTACCCACTCTATTTATTACTTTTTGTTTTAGCATTTGTTGCCTGCGATAGCGGCATGGACGATGTTGAAGTTGATCCGCCAGAGAATGAATACCTGATGAGTACTGAATTAGTGAATTCTTATTCCACCTCAGAAATTAATGGATTTATCAATCTGGCAATTCTGCTTTACCCCGATCAAAAAGAAGAACTGGAAGTGCTTAAAAACTACATCGAAACAGGTGTGAAAGTTTACAAAATAACCTACAATACTACCTTTAGTGGCAATGAGCTTCAGGCGTCAGGTATTGCATGCATTCCTGATCAAGCAGGAAGTTATCCAATATTAAGCTATCAAAATGGCACAAATACATTACATAGCGAAGCTCCAACGGAAGATCCCAATAACCAACTTTTTCAGATTCTTCAAATGATGGGGTCTACCGGATTTATAATTTGTTTGCCCGACTACCTTGGTTTTGGAGAATCAGACCACATGTTTCATCCATACCTGCACAAAGAATCAACTGTACAATCGGTTGTTGACATGTTGCGTGCCATTGACGAAATGGTTGCCCAAGATGAAAACATAGCGTTTAACGACGATTTATATATATCGGGTTACTCGCAAGGAGGATGGTCGACTATGGTTTTACAGGAAGCTATTGAAAAAAAATATGCCTCAGAATTTAATTTAAAGGCAAGTGTATGTGGAGCCGGACCATACAACCTGACCACTATAAATGAATACGTTACAAACTTGAGCGAATATCCAATGCCCTTTTATTTTGGCTACATTTTTAACACCTATACTAATGTTGGCCTTACAACTCCAATGGATGAAGTATTTCAACAGCCTTATGCCGACCGTATTCCTACGCTGTACAATGGAACAATGTCGGGAGGAGAAATAAATGCGCAGCTTACCAAAGTTGTTCCCGATCTTTTTACCAGTTCGTACATAAGCTCTTGGGATTCGGACAGTAAGTTTGCTCCGGTTTTAGAGATGTTGGAAGAAAATAGTGTTGCAGCTTATAACACAAAAGTACCTACACTTCTTACACATGGTACCGCCGATGATTATGTACCGCCTATCGTTTCAAGCGAAATATACAATGATTTTATGAGTCTTGGAGTTAGTTCTGACTTGGTTAAATACATGCCTCTGGAGGGAATGGATCATGGTGATGCTGTTCTACCAACTGGTTTGGCTTCAATAACCTGGTTTATTGAATTAAAGAACAATTAACAAAGCACGGCTACATCAAACCTTTGTCTTTTAACCATTACCCAAGTTCAGTATTTTAGCGCTTAAACGAATAATCTGATTTTAAAAAAATCTTATGCCAATGCCGGACAGCCAGGCTTTCCGCTATACCGGTTTTGTCTACTCGCCAACGCCATTAGCCGACTATCTACCCATTAGCTGCCTGCCCATGGTTTGCAACGAGGGGTTTGTTGTCTTTGAATTATTCAATCCATGTATTTGTCGATGCAATCAACGAACAGCTTAAGCCCCTTCAGGACTTTGTTTGAATCATTGGTTATCAGCACAGGGCGATGCCCTGCTCCTGCTCGCGCCGATTTGCAATCGGTGTGGAGTTTGTAA
>JAUVDE010000392.1 GCA_030595485.1 Draconibacterium sp. | reverse complement strand
GCTTCGGCATCGTCCACCATCGAAAGTGCAATACGGTCTTTAATACTTCCTCCCGGATTTGTTTTCTCAACTTTTACCCAAACTTCGTAGTCTTCAGGGTACAATCTGTTTATTCTCACATGTGGCGTGTTGCCAATCGTTTCTAAAATGTTCTTTGCTTTCATCTTTTTTTATTTTGAGTTATTCGGTTTTAAATCCATTTCTTTTTATTCCCCTTGTCTATGGGGGAATCCCTCGAAACTACCTAGGTGTCATTTTGTAAATCCTCCTTTCTAAAGGAGGTGGATGACGAAGGAAGCCGGAGAATTGGTTCTGTTTTATTTTATTTCAATTTCTTTATAAAACAACAAGACCCTCCTGAATTTTCAGGAAGGTCTTGTTTATAATAATATTAGTAGCTTAACTAAATCATAAAAACACCCTTCCTGTTTTCAGGAAAGCAACAACACATCATCATATTGTAACAGGTGTTTTTCATATCGGGTGCAATATATGTAATATTTATTGAATCTAAATAAAGAACATGAAAAAAATCATGTTTCTGTTTGCTTTATTAAAATTGGACGAAGTGTTTTAAGGTTTGAGGAAAAGAAGATGCCATCTATATTGGCTGAAAATCAAATAGATGGCATCTTCTTAGAATATAGGCTGTAACTGAGACTGTTAACTAGTTTTTATACCTCAGCCACTTAATCATTTCTTTAATATTTACCTTTTTACCATACATTAATAGCCCAACCCTATATATTTTAGCTGCTGCGTAAATAGCACCAACTGTGGTTAGAACTAATAGCCCCATTGAAAGCAATAGTTCCCAGGTTGGAATTCCGTAAGGAACACGAGCCATCATTGTAACTGGAGAAGTAAATGGAATAATTGAACACCAAAATGCCAGTGGCCCTTCCGGATTTTTCGCTATTGGGAATAATAGCATAATAGATAGAATTAATGGGAATGTTACCGGTAAAACCATTTGTTGCGAGTCTTCTTCGCTGTCAACGGCTGCTCCAACAGCACCCAAAAATGCACTGTACAATAAGTATCCGGTTAAAAAGTAAAACAAGAAACAGAAAAGTATAAGTGGCAAGTTTAAATTACTAATCAATCCCATTATCTCATTCACCTTATCGGGTTGAGTTGCTTGTGCCATTGCCGGGTTCATTTGCCCCTGACTTTCCATTAAACTTTGACTCATTTGCTGTGCCGATTCGGGTGAGAAAAAGCCCTGGGCAACGACTAGTGCAATACCACCCAGACCAATCCAAATCCCAACTTGAGTGAGTCCAACGAGTGCTGTTCCAATAATTTTTCCGGCCATTAACTCGCTTGGTTTTACCGACGAGATAATTACCTCAATAATGCGGCTTTTCTTTTCTTCCATTACACTACGCATAACCATAGCACCGTACATAAACACAAAAAAGTAAATAATAAATCCCATGGCATAGCTGGCAATAAATGCTATTACCGAAGAGCTTTTCTTAGCTTCTCCCGAATCGGAGATTCTCAGGGTGTTTAGATTAATATTTGTACGTGTTTTCTTAAGCTGGTCTTCTAAATCAGGAATTCCAGATTCTTCAATTACCTTTTGGCGTTTATCGTTTTCAATAAAACGGCTCATCTTACGCTCAATTTGTTCGGCTAGCTCAAATGGTAATTGTTTTTCAGAAATTAACTGAGCCTGATTGTTGGAGTAAATGTCTTTCGGAATATGAAGTAATCCATAATATCCACTGCCCTTAATCTTTGTTTTTAGTTCAGCGTATTCTTCTTTTGGTACAAAGTGATATTTGGTAGTTCCCTTGTCGGTAAATTCACCAAGGAAAAGCGACGACTCATCGTAAACGGCAATTTTGCGTTCTTCGGTATCGTCTTTAATCGAAAAATAAATAACCAAACCGTAAACGCCTGCAATTAAAAAAGGCATCAGGATGGTGAGAATGATAAACGACTTCTTTTTAACCCGTTTTAAATATTCTTGTTTTAGAATTAGAAATGTATTATTCATTTTCGAAAAATTTGGTTAGAAGACGGAAGTTTATTGGTGCTTACCGAATGTCTTTCAATCCTCTGTTAAATTTGTTGTTTGATTAAAATATTAATTATTTGCCTCTTCTTTCCTCTCCCCTTTGGGGAGATTAGAGAGGGGCTGTCTAGTTTTTATTTGATTCTTCAACGGCTTTTATAAATACATCGTTCATGCTCGGAATAACCTCTTCGAATGAACGAATTTCAGCTGTAGGAATGAGTGCTTGAAGTAAATCGTTGTTTGATTTCCCATTGACGTATTGAACGATTAGGCTGTTCTCTTTTTCTGTTTCTGAATGACTGATAATTTGATATTGTGTCCCAAGTGCTTTATCTACATCTCTATAATCGCCCCGGTATTTTATATCGAAAATATTCGATTTGTATTTCTCGCGAATTTCATCAGTTGGGCCATCTTCAATTTTTACTGATTTGTTGATTAACGCGATATCGTCGCATAATTCTTCAACTGAGCCCATGTTATGTGTCGAAAATATAACCGTTGCTCCATCATTTCGAAGTTGCAAAATTTCCTTTTTAATCAGGTTTGTATTAATTGGGTCGAAGCCGCTAAATGGTTCATCGAAAATCAGCAGTTTTGGTTGGTGTACCACGGTAGTTATAAACTGAACCTTTTGCTGCATTCCTTTCGAGAGTTCTTCAACCTTTTTATTCCACCAAGCCATTATTTCGAATTTTTCAAACCACAGCTTAAGGTTTCTTTTTGCATCGCGTTGCGACATTCCTTTTAGCTGAGCAAGATAAATAGCTTGTTCTCCAATTTTCATCTTTTTGTATAAACCACGTTCCTCAGGCAAATATCCAATTTTCGAAATATCAGCTCGTGTCATTGGTTTCCCAGCCAGAAAAATTTCGCCTTTGTCGGGTGCAGTAATCTGGTTTATAATTCTGATGAGTGTAGTTTTGCCGGCTCCGTTTGGGCCAAGTAAGCCAAATATGCTTTGCTCTTTTACCGAAATGCTAACATCGGATAATGCTTTTGTTGATGCAAAAACTTTTTCCACATTCCGCGCTTCAAATAATTCCATGAATTTCGTTTATTGATATGTATGAATTAACTCGTGCAAATTACGAGTTTACGTTTAAACTTTAAATAAAGAAACACGTAATTTTTCACCTATAAAAAAAAATATCGGTGAGCAGGGTAAATTTGACGACGAATCGGGTATAGGAATTGTTCCCTCATGTTAACTATTAATATATATTGATGGGGCATTTGTTTTGATATTCCTTATTATTAAATTTGTATAGTTTAAATTCTTCCAAAGGACATGCTAATCCATAATAATATAAAACGGTATCGTTTTCTTTAGTTTTTGTTACATAGTAACTATGCCACAGTGAATCGTTATCATTATCAAACCAATAAATATATCTGATGGTGTCTCCATGATATTGTTTCTCAAAATATAAAGTATCAGTCTT
>JAUVDE010000240.1 GCA_030595485.1 Draconibacterium sp. | reverse complement strand
CCGTATTCTTCTACTATTCCTGAAAACATATTTTTAAGTTAAAAGTATTAAGTCAAAAGTATTCTGAATAATTATTTAAGGTTCCAATCCACCCCGTCTTTGGTGTCTTTTAGTTCAACACCAATGGCATCTAAATCGTTGCGTATTTTATCTGCAGTTCCCCAATCCTTATTTGCTTTTGCGTCTTTTCTAAGTTGAATTAGTAATTCCATTGCCCCGGATAAAACTTCGTTTTCACCCGAATCTTCTGAATCTTCCACTTTCAAACCTAAAATATCAAAAACCACGGTATTGTAGAACGACTTCAATTCTGCCAAATTGCTAGCTGTAATATTTTCAGTTCCTGCCTTGATTGAGTTAATTATTTTTACTCCATCAAAAAGGTGAGCGATTGCAATTGGGCTATTTAAATCGTCGTTTAATGCTTCGAAACACTTTTCTTTTAGCGGCCCAATTTTAACCGAAGTTATTTCCGATGCCGTCAACTCATCCAAAGTTTTAATGGCGGTCATTAAACGCTCCAAACCTTTTTCTGAAGCTTGAAGTGCTTCGTTCGAAAAGTTAATGGTGCTGCGGTAATGTGCCTGCAGAATAAAAAAGCGAATGGTCATTGGTGAGTAGGATTGCTCAAGAATTTCATGGCTGCCTGTAAATAATTCATCCAGCGTAATAAAGTTCCCAAGCGACCGAGCCATTTTTTGGCCGTTAATCATTATCATGTTATTGTGCATCCAGTACTGAACACTTTCCTCGCCACGACTTGCTGTATTTTGTGCAATTTCACATTCGTGATGCGGAAAAGTTAAATCCATTCCACCACCATGAATATCAAATTTTTCGCCCAAATACTTTGTGCTCATTGCCGAGCATTCCAAGTGCCAGCCCGGAAAACCGTCGCTCCATTTCGAAGGCCAACGCATAATATGTTCGGGCGCTGCTTTTTTCCACAAAGCAAAATCGAAAGAATTTTTCTTTTCACTTTGACCGTCCAGTTGGCGCGTATTGGTTTTTATGTCGTCAAGATTTCTTCCCGAAAGCTTTCCGTACTTATAATCCTTGTTGTATTTTTCTACATCGAAATAAACCGAACCATTGGCTTCGTAGGCGTAACCATTTTTCAGAATATCATCGATTACTTCCATCTGCTCGATAATATGCCCCGAGGCACGTGGCTCGATGCTCGGACGAATGATATTTAAATCGTCCATATTCCGCTGGAAAGTATTCATGTATTTCTGAACTACTTCCATGGGTTCGAGTTGCTCTATACGCGCTTTTTTAGCAATTCGATCTTCACCAGTACCAGCCTCTTCGTCTTCCAAATGGCCAACATCAGTAATATTACGAACGTAACGAACGGTGTTTCCTAAAAAGGTAAGATAACGGTACAACAAATCGAAAGTAACATAGGGACGAGCATGACCCAAATGTGAATTGCTGTAGACGGTTGGCCCGCAAACATAAAGTCCAACCTTGCCTTCAACCAAAGGTTTAAACACCTCTTTTTTACGGCTTAATGTATTGTATATAAAAAGTGGATTTCCCATAACTTTTCAATGTAAAATTGAATTCACAAAGGTAATATAAAATGAATGATTCTGAGGGGCTTATTCTCTCCGAAAACTTTCTTTAACTTTCAGTAGAATCAGCTGTCTCAACAACTTCCTCCCGCTTTTCGTCAATCTTATTAAAATGCTTGCGGTAGAAAATTAAAATCGAAAAAATACCCACTGTTATTGCTGAATCGGCAATATTAAATACGGGGCGGAAAAAGATAAATGGATTGCCTCCAACTTTTGGCAACCACTGGGGATACCTTCCTTCGATTAGCGGAAAGTAGAACATATCGACCACTCTACCGTGCAAGAAACTAGAGTAACCACCACCTTCAGGAAAAAGAGCAGCCACTTGACCGTAACTATCATTAAAAATAATTCCGTAAAATAAACTGTCGATAATGTTTCCGATGGCACCGGCAAAAATTAATGCAATGCTAACGATAAAACCAAAGGGAATTTCTTTTTGTTTGGCCAATTTAAACAGATACCAACCAATGGCAATAACTGCTAAAATTCGGAAAACACTTAGAAAAACTTTTCCGTATTCACCGGCAAATTCAAAACCAAAGGCCATCCCGTTATTTTCAACAAAATGAAGAATAAACCAGTTTTTGAATACTACAATCTCATCACCAATTGACAGGTTGGTCTTAATCCAAAATTTCAAACCCTGATCGGCAATCAGTATCCCAAAAATAATAACCAGTGATTTTACACTACGCGACATATCCTAGTCCATTAAAATAAAAATGCTCTCCGAATTTCCATTCATTTGGGAATCGAAGAGCAAATTCAAATGTTTTTTTCTACTTACTTTTGACTTTTTTTCGCGTCGATACAAAGTGTGGCATGCGGAACTGCACGTAACCTCTCTTTTGAAATTAATTTGCCAGTATCGCGGCAAATTCCATACGTTTTGTTTTCGATGCGTACCAAAGCAGCTTGTAAATGCTGAATAAATTTAAGCTGGCGCTGAGCTAATTTTCCGGCTTCCTCTTTAGAAAGGGTAGCTGCACCTTCTTCTAATACTTTAAATGTAGGCGAAGTATCTGAAATATCATTTCCATCGCTTTGAGTTATCGAATTTCGATACATTTCATAGTCTTCCTGAGCTAACTCAAGTTTTTTTGAAATTAACTCTCTGAATTCCACCAACTCCTCATCCGAATATCTATTTTTCACTCCCATAATAAAAGGGTTTTAGTTCATTTATCTTTTTTCAAGAAGCCCCTAAAATAATAAAAAAACACTACCATTTGCCGGGCTTGCGAACAATTATTTTTTACAACTTCTCAATCTCAATTTGCGCTGTCACATCCTTGTCAATTTCTACTTCTTTAGCCTTTGCTGAATCAACATTTTCAACCAAGTCTAGAGCATCGGCAAGTGTTTGTGTACAAATGTATTTTTTATAGTTTTCTACTGCTTCATTAAACCCTACGTGTTTTGCAATAGATAGTTTTATTCTGTCGGTAACTTCGAAATTGCTGTCTTTACGCAAATTCTGAATTTTATTAATAAACTCGCGCGCAATTCCTTCTTGTTTCAATTCATCGGTAACATTAATGTCAAGCGCAATGGTCATTTGGCCTTCGCTCGCTACGGTCCAACCCGGAATATCTTCCGTTTGAATTTCAACATCTTCCAAGGTAATTACAATCTTTTCGTCGCCTATTGCAATTTCATACTCGCCTGCACTTTCGAAAGCCGAAATCACATCTTGATCGAGTTGAT
The DNA here is from genome assembly GCA_030595485.1 of Draconibacterium sp. Lineage (GTDB taxonomy): Bacteria > Bacteroidota > Bacteroidia > Bacteroidales > Prolixibacteraceae > Draconibacterium. The sequence continues at coordinate 2,414 of JAUVDE010000240.1, read as the reverse complement.
TAACTGCTCCTGCAATTTGTTTCATCATTTTACCATACTTTGGCCCCAAAGCCTTAAAGTTTGGTTTAATCTTTTTACTGATTACACCGGCAGTATCGGTTAAGAACTCTACTTCTTTAACGTTTACTTCTGCTAAAATTATATGTGCAACAGCTTCAAACTGCTCTTTAAAATGAGGATTTAAAACCGGAACCATAATTTTCCCAAGTGGCTGACGTACTTTTAATTTCTCTTTACGACGAAGTGCCAAAATCATAGAAGAAGCTTTTTGCGCAATGGCCATTTTCTCTTCCAAATCTTTGTCAATCAATAAGTCATCGAAACCAGGGAAATCAACTAAGTGAATACTTTGATCAGTCTCTTTTCCGGTTGCCCTATTTAAATCGGCATAAAGCAAATCAGCATAAAACGGTGCAATTGGTGACATTAATTTGGCAATGGTTTGCAAACAAGTATACAATGTTTGGTAAGCCGAAATTTTATCGGTAGAATATTCGCCACCCCAGTATCTTTTGCGGTTTAAGCGCACATACCAGTTACTTAGGTTTTCCGAAACAAAGTCTTGAATAGCACGACCCGCACGAGTTGGCTCGTAACTTTCGTAACTTTCACTTACCTCTTTTACTAAACTGTTTAATAACGAAATCACCCAGCGATCAATTTCCGGGCGTTGCTCCATCGGAATCTCTTCTTCTGCAAAAGTAAAACCATCAACGTTGGCATACAAAGCAAAGAAGTTGTAAGTATTGTAAAGTGTGCCGAAGAATTTACGTTTCACCTCTTCAACACCACCAATATCAAATTTAAGGTTATCCCAAGGTTGCGAGTTGGTAATCATATACCAACGCAATGGATCCGACCCATATTTATCGATAGTTGTAAACGGATCAACAGCATTACCTAAACGCTTCGACATTTTCACGCCGCTTTTGTCCAATACCAATCCATTTGAAATAATATTTTTGAATGCAACCGATTCACCAATCATTGTTGAAATGGCATGCAAAGTAAAGAACCAGCCACGTGTTTGGTCAACACCTTCGGCAATAAAGTCAGCTGGAAAAACGTCTTTAAAGTTCTCTTTCCATTCGAACGGATAATGACGCTGTGCAAATGGCATGGCACCCGAGTCGAACCAAACATCAATCAAATCAGTTTCTCGGAACATTTTTTCACCTTTTGGCGAAACCAAAATAATTCGGTCGACAAATGATTTGTGTAAATCGATAATATCGTAGTTCTCTTTCGAGTTATTTCCAACTTCAAAACCTTCGTATGGGTTTTCGGTCATAAAACCAGCTTCCATCGATTTTTTGATTTCCGCCATTAACTCTTCGGTAGAACCGATGCAAATTTCTTCGGCACCATCTTCGGTACGCCAAATGGGTAGCGGAGTTCCCCAAAAACGCGAACGACTTAAGTTCCAATCTACCAAATTCTCCAACCAGTTTCCGAAACGACCTGTTCCTGTTGATTTTGGTTTCCAGTTGATGGAATTGTTTAATTCCACCATTTTATCCTTAACTGCAGTCGATTTTATAAACCACGAGTCTAATGGATAATAAAGCACCGGTTTATCGGTACGCCAGCAGTGTGGGTAACTGTGGGTGTGTTTTTCAATTTTGAAAGCTTTGTTTGCAAGCTTCAACATCACCGAAATATCCACATCAACAGTTGAGTCTTTTTCTGTTAAATTTTCGTCATATTCGTTTTTAACATACTTGCCTTCAAACTCTTTGTATTTTTCAAGGTTAACGAATTCTTTTACAAACTCATCCGACATATTTTCAGTTAAAAAGAAACGTCCTTTTTTATCAACTAATGCCTGATTTTTATCTTCGGTATCAACAACAATTAGCGGTGCAATTCCATTTTGTTTGGCAACTCTATCATCATCGGCACCAAAAGTAGGCGCAATATGTACGATTCCTGTACCATCCTCAGTGGTTACAAAATCGCCAATAATAACTTCAAAAGCTTTACCATTTGGTTTTACCCATTCGATTAATTGCTCGTACTGAACTCCCGTCAAATCTCTTCCGGTGTATTCACCCAAAACTTTAAAAGGAATATTTTTATCGCCTTTGTTGTAATCTTCAAATGGCAATTCGGCATTTTTCTGATTGAAATATGTATTCACCAAATCTTTAGCCATTACCAATGTTACAGGAATTCCAGTATAAGGATTAAAAGTTTTAACCTTTACATATTTAATGCCGGAGCCAACACAAAGTGCGGTGTTCGATGGTAAAGTCCATGGCGTTGTTGTCCATGCTAAAAAGTGCAAATCATCGGTATCAACTCCTTCAAAAAGAAATTCCGATTTCTCGTTTCTGACAGCTTTAAACTGGGCAACTGCAGTGGTATCTTTTACATCGCGGTAACAACCCGGCTGATTTAGCTCGTGCGAACTT
>JAUVDE010000414.1 GCA_030595485.1 Draconibacterium sp. | reverse complement strand
AAGGGAACAAGGATAATAAACAATCTGACTGCGCCAAAATATTTTTAAATAGCTACGGCTATTAAAAAATATTTGTGGCTTGCATCTTATTCATTATCCTTGTTTCTTGAAAGAAAGGAATTTTTAGAAGTCCCCTTTAGTTTATTTGTTAAATTTGCGGCTTAATTATTATCAACAAAATGGAATTAAATACATTAACAGCAATTTCTCCGGTTGACGGAAGATACAGTGACAAAGTTGAAGGACTTGGAAAATATTTTAGTGAATTTGCCCTAATCAAATACCGGGTGTTTACCGAGATTGAATATTTTATCGCATTGTGCGAAATTCCTTTGCCACAGCTTGCCGATATTTCGAAAGATAAACTGGATAAACTTCGTGTTATTCATAAAGAGTTTTCGTTGGAAGATGCCACTCGAATTAAAGAGATTGAAAGTGTAACCAACCATGATGTAAAAGCTGTTGAGTATTTTATAAAAGAAGAATTTGACAAACTGGGTTTAGCTAAATACAAAGAGTTTATCCATTTTGCATTGACTTCGCAAGATGCCAATAACACGGCCATTCCAAAATCTATTCAGGAAGCTTTAGAGTTTGAATACCATCCTTTGTTACAGCAGCTAATTGAAAGATTACTGACTTTGGCACACGAATGGAAAGATATTCCGATGTTGGCAAAAACACATGGTCAGCCAGCTTCTCCAACAAAACTGGGTAAAGAATTCAAAGTATTTATCGAGCGAATTATGGTGCAGTTGGTGCAGTTAAAATCGATTGCCATTGATGCTAAATTTGGTGGAGCAACCGGAAACTTTAACGCGCATTATGTTGCCTACCCAAATATCAACTGGGAAGAGTTTGCCAATAAATTTCTAAAAGAAAACCTGGGTTTAAACCGTTCGCAGTTTACAACTCAAATTTCGCATTACGATAACCACAGTGCTGTTTTCGATGCTTTAAAACGTATCAACAATATTATTCTTGATTTAGATCGCGACATTTGGACGTACATTTCTATGGGTTATTTCAAGCAAAAAATTAAAAAAGGTGAGGTGGGTTCGTCAACAATGCCACACAAAGTAAATCCTATCGATTTTGAAAACTCGGAAGGAAACATTGGAATTGCAAATGCTGGTTTCGAGCAACTTTCGGCAAAACTTCCGGTTTCGCGTTTGCAGCGAGATTTAACAGATTCAACCGTAACACGTTTTATCGGCGTACCGTTTGGTCACACTTTAATTGCCATGAAATCGACGTTGAAAGGATTAAATAAAATTCTGATTAACGAAGCCAATATCGAAAAAGATTTGGAAGACAACTGGGCAGTAGTTTCCGAGGCCATTCAAACGATTTTACGTCGCGAGTTTTTCCCAAATCCTTACGAAGCATTAAAAGACCTTACCCGTAAAAACGAGGTAATTAACAAAGAGGCCATTCACAATTTTGTTGACTCATTAGACGTTAGTGATACTGTAAAAGAGGAGCTAAAACAAATTACACCTCAGAATTACACAGGCATCTTTTAGAGAAAAGATTTTTAGATTTGAGTAGTGAGTAATAATTAAAAAATTGTTCTCACATTCAACTTCCTATATTTTAATAAAAAAGAAGTCTTTTGACTCTCGACTTCGGTCTTCAGTCTTCGGTCTTCGGTCTTCTTCAACATGAAAGAATTTTTGCAACTCATGAAACGATTTATTCCACCTTATAAGTGGAAAGTCGTGATGAATATTGTCTATAATATTTTTGGAGCTGTATTTGGAGTTTTCTCCTTTGCCATGCTTATTCCTGCTTTGGATATTCTTTTCCAAACAAAGGATATGGTGATGGAAAAAGTTGAATGGGCTTTTACATCCGAAGCAATCGAGAATAATATTTATTATTACATCAGCCAATTTATTACTGAACACGGGCAACACAATGCACTGTTATTAATCGGATTCATTCTGGTAACGGCCACTTTGTTTAAAGTTGGATTTACTTATTTATCCGATTTTGTATTGATTGGTTTACGAAATGGAGTTGTTTTCGATATCCGAACATTAATCTACAAAAAAATAATTGGTTTGCCTTTGGGGTATTTTTCCGAAGAACGAAAAGGCGATATTATGGCGCGTATTACCAGCGATGTGCAGGAAGTGGAAAATTCCATTGCCAACTCACTGGGAATGATGATTCGAAATCCAATTCTCATCGCAGTTTTTCTAACTGCCATGATTTATATGAGCTGGTCGCTTACACTTTTTGTATTTATCATGCTCCCAATTACTGGAATTATTATTGGTAGAATTGGCCGAAGTTTAAAACGGGTTTCATCAAAAGGGCAAAATAAATTGGGTGAAATTCTTTCGATTATTGAAGAGGACTTATCGGGTTTACGAATTATAAAATCGTTTAATGCTGAGGAGAAAGCGACAAACCGTTTTCAAACCGAGAATAAAAATTACCAACTGATTATGAATCGCTTAATGTGGCGACGCCATTTGGCGCATCCTGCCAGCGAATTTATGGGAACTATTGTAATCGTAATGGTTCTTTGGTACGGTGGTCGTATAATTTTAAGTAGTGAAGGTTCATCGCTTTCTGCATCAGAATTTATCACTTACATGGTATTTTTCTACGGAATAATTAATCCCGCAAAAGCCTTTTCAACTGCACTTTACAGCATAGAAAAAGGTTTGGCATCAATGCAACGTATCGACCAGGTGCTGGATGCAGAAATAACAATAAAAGATAAAGCTGACGCAAAAGATATTGAGTCGTTTAAAAAATCTATTTCGTTTAAAAATGTAACTTTTGCATACGGTGAAACCAATGTACTTTCGAATGTTTCGCTTAATGTTGAAAAAGGCAAAATGGTGGCTTTAGTTGGCTCTTCGGGTAGTGGAAAAACGACTTTAGTTGATTTGCTACCCCGTTTTTGGGACATTACAAAAGGCAACATTAATGTAGACGGAATTGACATTCGCGACCTAAAACTAAAATCGCTCCGTAATCTTATTGGTAACGTTAATCAGGAGCCTATTCTTTTTAACGACACCATATACAACAACATTGCATTTGGTGTTGAAGGCGCAAGTCAGGAAGAAGTAGAAAAGGCAGCTAAAATTGCCAATGCACACGAATTTATTCTGGCATCGGAAAAAGGATACAATACAAAAATTGGCGACCGTGGCGACAAACTTTCAGGAGGACAAAAACAACGTCTTTCCATTGCACGTGCCATTCTTCGAAATCCACCAATTCTTATTCTCGACGAAGCAACTTCGGCTTTAGA
>JAUVDE010000098.1 GCA_030595485.1 Draconibacterium sp. | reverse complement strand
TTCCAGCCCCAAGCTTCGTATTTCATTGCAGTATTCTCGGTGGTCACCTCGTCGGTACCTGTCGATAACTGAATGTCATTTGAATCGTAAAACATAATTAGGTTACTTAAACCCAAGTGTCCTGCAATACGACCCGCACCTTGCGAAATTTCTTCCTGAATACCACCATCCGAAATGAAAGTATAAGTTTTATGTGCCATCCACTCGCCAAAACGAGCCACCATAAAACGCTCGGCAATTGCAGCTCCTAAAGCCATTGCATGTCCTTGTCCAAGCGGCCCCGATGTGTTTTCAACACCACGTTCAACATCCACTTCAGGGTGCCCCGGAGTTACGCTTCCCCACTGACGGAAATTCGCGCAATCTTCCATGCTGTATTTACCTGCTAAAGCTAATTGTCCGTATAACATTGGCGACATATGACCCGGGTCTAAAAAGAAACGGTCGCGGTTGGTCCACGCCATGTCGCTCGGGTCGTAGTTTAAAAACTCCGAATACAGAATGTTTATAAAATCAGCTCCACCCATGGCACCACCTGGGTGACCCGATTTCGCTTTTTCTACCATTGCAGCAGCCAAAATTCTAACATTGTCAGCCGCTCTAACTTCAATACTTTTACTCATTTTTGTACTTTTAATTCAATATTTCTTTAGGTAGGACAGGAAGCTCAAAAATATAAAAAAAGAAAGACTTTAATTTATTAGTCAATGGTTATTAATGATTGTTAATGATTTAAAAAGCTTCTGGTTTTTTCCCTTCAGGAGAAATGTTCGTAGGGTAAAGTGGTACTGCCAACTGAGACTGAATACTGATTACTTTCTTTAATCTGGCTGCCGGGTTTTTCGCTAAAGTTGCCTTGTCTTTGCCGGTTCCGCAATCAGTAAACAACTAGCTCACGCTGCTCGCTGCTGTTTACTGTGCGGATCGTATACGAGCGCCTAATTATCGTAACATGGGTGTTTTGTTATTCTAACCACAAAGTCACAAAGCAAAAGAACCTATTTTTTGTGCGCTTCATGTCCTTCGTGGTAAAAATGTCATTTCGAAGAAGTTGAAGTGTAACGGAAACGTAGTGAGAAATCTGAAAGTTCATAGCTCCATCCAACAGATTTCTCACTACGTTCGAAATGACAACTGATACTGAAAACTGAGATCAGGATTGAAAACTCCCTCAATTTTTCATTTTGAAACCAAAAGCCATAAAAAAGATTAAAAGTTGAAATGTTTAGGTATTCTCCTGGTTATAGATTGAAATTAAAACCAATGCAAACACTTACAAATACCTGTTTTTGAGGTGTTTTAGTGTTTGCTGCTCAAAATCCTGATTTCCGTCAAGTCCTGTTTTTTAACATCTTTTCAAAAAGCATAATGCGCACTAAATCAGCACATTGAAGTTTGTTTAATTTGTAATATAAAGCTTGTTTTTTCTTTTTTAAGTTGCCTACTTTGAACCGTAATTAATTAGAGTTGTCAAGATTAATATTTAGCTTTCTGAACAATTCTAACTTTTTAAACTTCGGAATTCAGTCTTCCTCTTTCGGTATTCGGTCTTCCGGCAATTTTAACTTTTATGAAAACAGATATAAACGAATTCATCGCAAATTTGGAGAGAAGAACTCCGGGGGAAAATGAGTTTCACCAGGCAGTAGAAGAAGTAGTTGAATCGGTATGGGGTTTTTACGGAAAGAATCCGCGTTACCAACGTGCTAAAATTTTAGAACGAATGGTTGAGCCCGAGCGTGTAATTATGTTTCGCGTTCCTTGGGTCGACGACCGTGGCGAGGTACAAATTAACCGTGGTTACCGTGTTGAGTTTAATTCAGCTTTAGGTCCATACAAAGGAGGTTTACGTTTTCACGCCAGCGTAACTTTAAGTATTCTTAAATTTTTGGGTTTCGAACAAACCTTTAAAAATAGTTTAACCACACTGCCAATGGGTGGTGGTAAAGGTGGTTCCGATTTTAGTCCAAAAGGAAAAACCGATGGCGAAATTATGCGTTTCTGCCAAAGTTTTATGACTGAATTATATCGTCACATTGGACCAAACACCGATGTGCCAGCTGGCGATATTGGTGTTGGTGGTCGCGAAATTGGCTATTTGTTTGGTCAGTATAAAAGACTTAAAAACGAATTCACTGGCGTTTTAACCGGAAAAGGTTTGGCTTGGGGTGGAAGTTTAATTCGTCCGGAAGCAACCGGTTTTGGTGCAGTTTATTTTGCTCAGCACATGTTGCATCGTTTGGGTAAAGACATTGCCGGACAAACAGTTTCAGTTTCCGGTTTTGGAAACGTTGCCTGGGGAGCCATTTCAAAGATTAACGAACTGGGTGGTAAAGTGGTTACACTTTCCGGTCCCGATGGATATATTTACGACAAAGAAGGAATTGCTGGCGACAAAGTAGATTATCTGCTTGAGCTTCGTGCTTCCAATAACGATATTGTTGAACCGTATGCAGAAGAATTTGGTGCTAAGTTTGTTGCCGACAAACGACCTTGGGAAGTGCCGGTTGATATAGCAATGCCTTGTGCAACCGAAAACGAAGTAGGTTTAGTCGATGCCAAAGAATTGGTGAAAAATGGTTGTACTCTATTGGCCGAAGCTTCGAACATGGGGTGTACTGCCGAAGCTGTAGGATATTTTCACAATACAATTGATTATGCACCCGGTAAAGCTGTAAACGCTGGAGGTGTTGCCGTTTCCGGTTTAGAAATGTCGCAAAACAGCATGCGTATTAACTGGCCGCGCGAAGAAGTTGACGCTCGCTTGCAGGGAATTATGCACGATATTCATGATACCTGCGTGAATTATGGTAAAAATGGAGCAAAAATAGACTATGTAAAAGGTGCCAATGTTGGTGGCTTTGTAAAAGTTGCTGAAGCAATGCTTGCTCAAGGTGTGGTTTAAAACTTAAGGTAAATTTAAGATACGGATATTAATTAAGTGATCCGCGGGAGTAATCTCGCGGATTTTTTTGTGGCTACTAGTACTTGTTTAATATCTGGTGTTTAGTGTCAATGTTAAATTTGATTTCAAGGTAATGTAAAATCACACCTCAGGAAAAACACTTTTTTACATTTGTCGAAATTTTGATTTAATAATGCTGATAGATACGCATTCCCATATTTACTCTGAAGAATTTTTACACGACCGTGATGAGGCTTTACAAAGGGCCTACTCCAACGGTGTAAAGAAAATTGTTTTACCTAATATCGATTCGGGTTCCATTAAACACATGTTAGATTTAGCCGATGCTTACCCGCATTTGTGTTACCCTTTAATGGGTTTACATCCCACTTCGGTTGACGAAGATTACAAGGATGAACTTCAGGCTGTAGAGTATTGGTTGGAAAAACGTAAGTTCTACGGAATTGGCGAAATAGGTATCGATTTATACTGGGATACCAAATTTGTAAACGAGCAAAAAGAAGCATTTCGTTATCAAATTCAATTGGCAAAAAAATACAACTTACCAATCGTTATTCATGTTCGTAACTCTTTCGACGAGACATTGGAAATTGTAGCTGAGGAACAAGACGGTTCTTTGAGAGGGATTTTTCATTGTTTTTCAGGAGAAGAGACTGAGGCAAAAAAAGTAATCGATTTAGGTTTTCTATTAGGAATAGGCGGAGTACTTACATTTAAAAATAGTTCCCTCGACGAGGTGATTAAAGCAGTTGATATTAAAAACCTGGTACTTGAGACCGATACTCCTTATTTAGCTCCCGTTCCGAAACGAGGTAAACGAAACGAGAGTGCCTACATTGTATATGTTGCTCAAAAAATCGCTGAAGTATATGATGTTTCAGTGGCAAAAGTAGCCGAAATAACCACCTCGAATGCTCGCAATTTGTTTGGAATTTAATAACTTGCACCTCGCAAAAATTCAGGCAAATGGAAAAAATTCCAGCTAAAAAAACATCAATTCTTATTATCTATACCGGTGGTACAATCGGTATGGTTCACGATTCAAAAACCGGAAGTTTAGTTCCTGTAAAATTTGATCGCATTCAAGAAGTTGTTCCCGAATTAAAGCGTTTCGACTTTATTATAAAAACCATCACCTTTAATCCTGCTCTCGATTCATCGAATATGAATCCAATTTCGTGGATTAAAATTGCACGTACCATTGAACGTAACTATAATAAGTACGATGGTTTTGTGGTTTTGCACGGTACGGATACGATGTCGTACACAGCATCGGCATTAAGTTATATGTTCGAAAATCTGGATAAGCCTATTGTTCTAACCGGATCACAATTGCCAATTGGGCAAATTCGAACCGATGGTAAGGAAAACCTGATTACTGCTGTTGAAATCGCCGCTGCAAAAAGAAATGGAGCCAGCATTGTTCCCGAAGTGTGTATTTGTTTTGATTTTAAATTGTACCGGGGTAACCGTACTTTAAAACGCGATGCAGAGCAATTCAGCGCCTTTCGTTCAGTTAACTATCCTGAGCTTGCAGTTGCCGGAATTGACATAAAATATAGTCCAGAATTTATTTATTATCCTGAGAACAAGGGGATTCTGAAAGTGAATACCGACTTTGATGATAATGTCGTTATCCTAAAAATGTTTCCGGGTATTAATCAGAATGTTTTGAATTCAATATTAAATACACCGGGTTTAAAAGGTGTAATTTTAGAGACTTTTGGCTCTGGGAATGCACCCACTTCTCGATGGTTATCCAGCTGTATTAAAAAAGCAATTAAACGTGGAATAATCTTGCTGAATGTAACGCAATGCGAAGGTGGGAAGGTAGTTATGGGGCAATACCAGACCAGTTTAGAACTGTTAAATGCAGGTGTTGTCTCCGGGAAAGATATGACCACTGAAGCAGCAATTACGAAGTTAATGTTCCTATTGGGGCAAGGCTTGAAACCTGCTGAGATTAAAATGTATCTGAATAAAAGTTTGCGAGGGGAAATTAGTGAATAGCTCTGTTTTTATTTCGTATTTTTTTATTAATTTGCACCCCTCATTTTTGGGGGTACAGCAAATGTAACACTGGAGAGGTGCAGGAGTGGCTTAACTGGCACGCCTGGAAAGCGTGTGTACCCCGCAAGGGTACCGAGGGTTCGAATCCCTCTCTCTCCGCGTAAACCAAAAATAAGACGTTCTTTATGAATCGACAGAAAAAATCGAGGCATATTTTTTGTAGTAAGTTGAATCAATATTTTAAAAAATCAATACAAATAGAAAAATCAAAGAGATTATTAATTAAAAATTCAAATCAATTATGAAAAGACTATTCGCGTTAATAGCCGTATTTGGGATGCTTTTTTTTATGGCATCAAATGTAGCGGTTGCTCAAGATGAGGCAGCCGCAACAGAAACAGCTACCGAGCAGGTAGATTTAGCTGCTGATGTTGAAGAAGATGCTGCTGCTGCAGCTGAAGAAGGAAAATCTTTACACAGTCAGTTGAAACAAAAATTTATTGAAGGTGGTCCAACTTTCATGTCATTCGTATTAATTGCCCTTATTTTAGGTCTTGCGTTTGCAATTGAAAGAGTACTTTACCTTAACCTTGCAACAACCAACACTAAAAAATTGTTAGCCAAAATCGAAGATGCTTTGGAAAACGGTGGTGTTGAAGCTGCAAAAGATATTTGTCGTGACACTCGTGGTCCTGTTGCAAGTATCTTCTATCAAGGTCTTGATCGTTTCGATCATGGTATCGATGTAGTAGAAAAAACAGTTATTTCATACGGTGGTGTTCAAGCAGGTCTTTTAGAAAAAGGATTAAGCTGGATTTCACTTTTCATTGCCTTGGCACCGATGTTAGGTTTCATGGGTACTGTAATTGGTATGATTGGCGCTTTCGATGCTATTGAAGTAGCAGGTGACATTTCTCCTTCTCTTGTAGCGGGTGGTATTAAAGTAGCTTTGATTACAACAGTAACAGGTCTTGTAGTAGCTATTATTCTTCAGATCTTTTACAACTATTGTGTAGCGAAAATTGATAGCATTATTAATAATATGGAAGATGCTTCTATCTCGTTATTAGACTTGATTGTTAAACACAACATGAAAAAATAAGGAGTAGAAAAATGGGTAAAACAGGAAAAATAGTTACTATAATACTGTGGGCTCTACTCATTGTTTCAGCAGTTCTTGTCGTTTCGTTAATGGTAAATATTAACGAAGAGATAGAAACTGATCCTGCAATGAATAGTTGGGTTAACTCCAACTTAGTTTGGGCTTACATACTGATAGGTGTTGGTGCTAGTATTGCTATCCTTGCTGGATTAGCAAACATGGCCACCGACAAAAAAGCTGCAAAAGGAGGGGTAATCTCTCTAGCATTTATGGGAGCCGTTGTTTTGATTTCATATTTATTAGCATCACCAGAAATTCCACAATTTATTGGTGTTGATAAATTCTTAAACAACGGAACATTGAACGAGAGCGTAGCAAAATGGGTAGATACTGGTTTATATGCAACTTATATTTTGCTAGGATTAGCAATTGTATCAATTGCAGGAATGTCAGTAATGCGTTTGTTCAAATAGTATAATCGTGGTATAAAAAAAACAGGAAATTAATTATGGCAAGAAAAACACCTGAAGTACCGGCAACCTCATTAGCAGATATTGCATTTATGTTGCTAATCTTTTTCCTGGTAACAACTACGATGGACGTTGACAGCGGCCTCCGAAGGAAACTCCCACAATGGGCTCCTGATCAGGAGCAAGAAGAAGAAGCAGAAATTAAAGAACGTAATGTTTTTGTTGTTTTGGTAAATCGAAACAACGATCTGCTGGTTGAGGGAGATTTTATACGTGTTGATGATTTACGTGAAAGGGCAAAAGAGTTTATGGCAAACCCATATAACGACGAAAACCTACCCGAAAAAGAACCTTTGGAAGTTCCATATTTTGGAGAACAAATGGTTACAAAAGGGGTAATTTCATTACGTAATGATAACGATACGCAATACGGAACGTATTTAGCTGTGCAGAACGAACTAGTTGCTGCCATTAATGAACTTAAAGATGAATTGTCTAAAGAGAAATGGGGGAAAGCTTACGCCGATCTGAATATAGATCAGCAAAGAGCGGTTAAAATGATTTATCCTTCTAGAATTTCTGAAGCAGAACCAAAAGGTAAGAACTTTTAATAAAGAATATTATGAGCAAGTTTAGAAAAGACGATGGTAAGGAAACACCTCCAATATCAACGGCATCATTGCCTGATATCGTGTTCATGTTGTTATTCTTTTTTATGGTTAGTACAACAATGCGCGAGGTTACGGTTAACGTAAAACAAACCTTGCCAGATGCTACTGAACTAAGTAAATTGGAAAAAAAATCGCTAGTTAGTTATATCTATATTGGTGAACCAAAGCCTAGTTTTCAGAAAACATTTGGTAAAGCTCCTCGTATTCAGTTAAACGATCAATTTGCTTCTGTAGGTGATATACCAGATTATATTACAGCAGAAAGAGAAGCGAGAGAAGAAGCTGAAAGACCTTCAATGATAACTTCATTAAAAGTAGATGTGAATACAAGAATGGGACTTGTTACTGATGTGAAGCAGGAATTGCGGAAAGCAGCAGCATTGAACATTAACTATTCAGCAAGAAAAAGAGCAGAAAGATAATTTTATCGACTATATAACAAAAAAGGGAAGCATTTGCTTCCCTTTTTTGTTGCTCGTATATTTTCGACTAGCGTCTTTTTTTCCTTTTCTGGCGTTCCTTAGTCCGCGAAAATTTGTCATCAAACGAACGTTTAGAGGCACCACGTCTTTTCTTCTGATGAAATGCCCCTTGATAGGTTGGATCATCAATTTTGCGTTGACGGTCAATTTCGCGCAGTTGATTCTGGTTTTCACCAAATTCAGTATCCAATAATTCAATTTCGTCAGGTAAATCCTGCAATACAATATCCTCGCGAATCATCTCTTCAATTTTTTTCCAGTGCCATTCATCCGACGGATCGATTAAAGTAATTGCATCACCTTTATTTCCTGCTCGTGCAGTTCGTCCAATTCGGTGAATATAATCGTCGTAATCGCTGGGTAAATCAAAGTTAATAACGTGGCTCACCTTGCTAACATCCATTCCACGTGCCGATACATCGGTCGTAATAAGGATACGTACATTCCCACTTTTAAAGTCTTGAATGGCATTTATTCTTGAATTCTGTGCTTTATTCGAGTGGATTAAACGTGTTTCACCTTCTGTTTTACGGTCGATTACTTTAAAAACACCATCAGCATGTTCCTTTGTTTTTACAAAAACTACCACTCGTGTAAATGTTTCCTCGTCATTTAACATGTGGTGAATAAGATTCAGCTTTGTTCTATAGTTTGGAACTTTGTAGGCGATTTGCGTTACTAACTCAACCGGCGTTGCCGAAGGAGCAATCTCTATTTTATCATAGTGATCTAAAAACTCTTTTGCAAGCGTTTCAATCGTTTCGGAGAAAGTAGCTGAGAAAAGTAAATTTTGTCGTTTTGGTGGAATAATTTCTTGTAACTGACGCAATTGTGGCATAAACCCAAGGTCCAACATTCTGTCGGCTTCGTCAATAACAAGGTATTTTACTTTTGTTAATCGTAATGCTCCGCTTTGGTACATATCCCACATTCTACCCGGTGTGGCAACCAAAATATCAATTCCCTCTTCTATAAGTGTAGCATGTCTTGTCCAGCCAATTCCACCAAAAACAGCTGCATGGCGTATATCCGAGTAAGCTGTTAACTCAGCAACATCTTGTCCAACCTGAATAGATAACTCACGCGTAGGAACAATAATTACAACACGCGGATCTTTTCCTACTGGTTTTCGGAGTTTGGTAAGAAGAGGTAATAGATAAGCTGCTGTTTTTCCGGTTCCGGTTTGTGCCACCCCAACAATATTTACTCCCGAGTTAATTTTTGGAATAGCACGAAGCTGAATGGGTGTAGGCTCAACAAAACCAATATCGTTAAGCGATTTTAATATAGATTTAGCAACTTTAAGTTCCTCAAATGTTTTCTTCATTCTACTAATTTTTACAGGAATTAATTTCCTGTTACGGCGCAAAAGTAGGCATTTCAATTGATTATAGCGATTTGCAATGGAAATGTGAATAAAAGGGATGATGTATTTAATACAACTTTATCTCAATTTATACATTTTGCCCGGTAATGCTATCAACACATTCTTAAACTCAAGGTTTAAAAGCAAAGTAGAAACGCGACTTACAGGCAGCGTCAGTTCGGCCGAAACCTGGTCTATAAACAGCTCCTGCTCTTTTCGAAGGAGATCAACTATCTTCTGTTCGTCAGGGTTTAATTCAATAAATAGACTTGATTGAACAGCATCGGCTTTTGGGGTATTTTCCCATCCCATAAAATATTCAAGATCTTCAATGCCATCAATTAAATTTGCTCCGTTGTTACGAATTAATTGGTTGCAGCCTTTTGAACTCTTATCACCCGATCGCCCCGGAAAAGCAAATACATCGCGATTATAAGAAGATGCTATATCGGCAGTAACTAACGATCCGCCTTTAGCTGCCGACTCAACAACAATTGTAGCGTCAGCTAATCCGGCAATAATCCGGTTTCGTTTAATGAAATTTGCAGGATCGATTCTGGTTCCGCTGGCAAAATCAGAAACCAAACCTCCGTATTGAAGCATTTTATTTGCCGTTTCTTTGTGCAAAGCCG
>JAUVDE010000050.1 GCA_030595485.1 Draconibacterium sp. | reverse complement strand
GGTGAAACTGTAATTGTAAAAGTTCCATTTAAATAAAGGTAACTACTCAGGTGTATAATTGCACTTTATTAAATTGGTTATGAATACAATATGTATTTCACGCAAAGTTCGCAAAGATTCTCGCAAAACGCGCAAAGGCTTTATTCTAAGCACTTTGCGCCCTTTGCATGTCTTTGGTTTTGCGTCCTTTGCGTGAAATATCAAATTACAAAAATCAGCTACTCAGGAGTTTACAACACCTGAATAGTTACAAATAAAGTACAAATTTGCAATGAAAAGTTTTTTCAGACCCGGAGCAGTAGTAATTATTCTATTAGTCTTTTTGTTTTCGGCGTGCACGAGCCAGCAAAGCAGCAAGCAAATAATTGTTTCAGATTACGGAATTAAGGTAAACACCGGGCAAAGTATTACAGCCCAGTTTAATAAATTAATCGAAGGATTAGATGATGAGCCGTTGGAAATAGTATTTCCAAAAGGGAGGTACGATTTCTTCCCCGATTCAAATTATTTTAAACCTTATTTTGAAACGAATACTTACGATGTAAACCCGAAAAGACTGGCTGTATTTCTTGAGAACAAAAAGAACATAACGATTGATGCTCAAGGTTCTGATTTTATTTTTCATGGTCATATTCAACCATTCACTTTAGATAATTCGGAAAACATTAGCATAAAGAATGTAAATATTGACTGGGAATTTCCATTAACAGCCGAGTCAGAGGTTGTTGAAACATCGCCAACTCATATTTTATTGAAAATTGATAAAAAACAGTTTCCCTATAAGATGCATGAGCGTGGGCTTGTTTTTCAGGCTGAAGGATGGGAAGCACATTGGGGATTGTCTGGTGGTTCGTGGTTAATTGAAATTGACAAAAACCATATTATTCCAGCCAATACCGGCGACAATGGTTGTGTAAAAGGCGATTTTAAAAACCTCACGTACACCGAAAAGGAACCCGGGTTGGTACTAATTGAGGGTGATTTTACAAAAACTCCGGGTGTTGGAAACCATTTAATTATGCGTCACAGTACCCGCGATCATGCGGGAATGTTTTTATTTCATAGCAAAAATATTAAGCTCGAAAATGTAAATGTTTACCACACTTCAGGTTTAGGGATTCTCTCTCAATATTGCGAGAATATTGAAATGCGAAAAGTAAATATGATTCCTAATCCACATAAAAATCGCTTTCTAAGTGGTCACGACGATGGTTTACATTTTATGGGATGCAAGGGCGAAATAATTATCGATGATTGTGATGCGCAGGGTTTAATGGACGACCCGATAAATATTCATGGAACATGTGTGCCAGTGCTTGAGAAAGTTAATTCAACCACTGTAAAGTGCAAATTTGCACACGATATGAGTTGCGGTTTGCTTTGGGGCGAAACCGGTGACGAAGTAAGTTTTATAAAAAAGAGTTCGATGAATTCCATTGGCAATGGTAAAATCGTAAAATTTGAATCAATAAACAAAGACACTTTTTTGCTTGAATTTGAAAACCCTGTTCCTGAAATTTTAGATGCAGAGTATTCAATAGAGAATTTAAGCTGGACAGCAAATGCAACTATTACCAATTGTTTTGTTGGAAGTTGCCGCGCTCGTGGTTACTTAATTTCAACACCCGGAAAAGTATTGATTGAAAATAATATTTTTGAAACAAGTGGTTCAGCAATTTTAATTGCAGGCGATGCCAATTCGTGGTACGAAAGTGGTGCGGTTACCGATGTTACCATTCGAAACAACGAATTCAGAACACCCTGCAATTCATCGATGTACCAATTTTGTAATGCAATAATTAGTATTTATCCCGATATTCCTGAAGCTGATCCAGAGCATCCTTTTCACAAAAATATTACTATTGAAAACAACACATTTGCTCCAGCAGATTATCCAATTCTATATGCTTTATCGGTTGATGGATTAAGTTTTAAAAACAATACCATTACACGTAGTCTCGATTTCGAACCCTGGCATTTTCAAAAGTATAATTTCCAGATTGATGCCTGTAAAAATGTTGAGATTATGGGGAATACAATTGGAGAACAGGTTTTGGGTAAAAACATTTTTTTGAAGAGAATGAGTGAAAATAATATTAAAGTAAATAACCCGGAGTTGACAATCGAAAAATAGATTAAAATGAATTTCAGAAGATTTTTAGGACTGGCAATTTTAGCCATCGTTTTCTTTCAAGTTGCCTGCACCAATTCAACAGAAGAATGGGCAGAGGCTGATAAAGTACATGTTATAACTGATTTATCGCACGAATTTTCTTTTTACGCCGATCACCGTTTCGATCGACAATACCTGCCCGGACAAAAAGGAGTTACAAACTGGTGTAATTTATATAATGTAGATTTTTCGAATGCAAATTTATTGGTTCTGCTTAACTGCGACGATAGAATTGAGTATACCGAAAAAGATGTAGAAACCATCAATGGGTTTTTAAATCAGGGTGGTGGAGTTGCCGTTTTTGGCTCGGAAAAAACTAAATCGCAAAATAAACTGCTTAAAACATTTGGAGCCGAATTTACGAATGCAGCCCAACATCCTTTGCTTGGTTCTGCAAAAATTGCACAAAACGAATTCGAAGGAAAAGGTGGTGCATCACTTACTTTAGCATCGCCAAAACATTGGGATATACTAATTAAGGATTCCAACAAAAAGGCTGTTTTAGCTCGTAAAAAAGTAGGGAAAGGCACACTTCTGGTTTCATCCCGATCTTTAGCTGGGCACAATCCAAATGCCAGCGATTCGATTAATAAAGAGATGTGGAAACCTCTTTTACGTGAAGTTGCTTCTGGAAAAGTTATCGATCCATCAAAAAGATTTAAAGGCTTAGGAATTGGTGATTTGGAATACAACGACGACCATGGAACCTTTAAATTGAGCTACAACGACTACATGAAACCCTTTGCCAATGCGATGGTGGATGTTTACAAAAGGTCGTTTCCGAACATTGAAAAAAGAATGGGTGTTCCTTTGTCACCCGGAATGGCTTCGCAAATTACATTGTTGGCAACAGGGGGAGGAGGTTTCTCAAGCGGAACTGTTGTGGCTTTAGCAGTTTGGTGGGGTGGTTTCCCCGAAAAGGAAGATGGAATGATTGAGTTCCTGACACACGAATCGGTACACTCCTGGGTACTTCCATTTCCCGAAGTGTGGAACGAGCCAATCGCAACTTATGTAGGCAACTTGGTGATGATGGACATGGGCCACGAAGAAGAGGCGGTTAGACGAATTGAGCGGACTATTGCACGTGCAACAAAGTACGATGCTTCAATGACCAATTATGATATTCGTGGTAATCTGACGGGCAAAGGTGAAGAACTTGACAAAGGCGCAAAAAACAATATTCATTGGGGCAAAACCTATTGGGTATTTGAAGAGTTACGCAAAGAAAATCCGAATATTATTGCCGATTATTTCAAACTTAAAAGAAAATACGCTACCACCGAAAGCATCACAAAATATGACATGAATAATACGGTTGCCTTATTGAGTATGGCAATGGGTAAAAACTTGTTTGGCTGGTTTAATCAGTATGGAATTAAAGTGGATAAAAGTAAAGCCGAAATTAAAGTAGTATTCTAATTATTCCATAATTGCATTTTTTAATCAGATAAAAGAATATGTAATGAAACAGAATTTTGTGATTGTATTGAGTGTATTGATCTTCATATGTAATGTATGCCAACACGTTCAAGGGCAGAATGACGTTTCTTTGCAATTTAAGTTTGAAGGAAATGTTAGCAGTAATAGTTATCAATTTGAAGGTGAAAACTTCAAATATACAAAAGGAATTAGTGGCAGGGCTTTATCCTTGGGGCACGATAAAAGCTTTAATACTTTCACTCTAAATAGTCAGTTGGTGGATGGCTCTGGAGATTTTACTGTTCAGTTTTGGGTTCAGGTGTTATCCGATAAACCAACCGTTTTAGTGTCACAGAAGCACTATTTAGATAAAAGCATTACCTCTCATAAAAACGAAGGGTGGGCCTTTTATACTTCAGGGGGCACTTTTGCCTGGAGTGTTGGATCGGGCAGTAAACGTCTGAATTACGAAAGGGAGAATGGTAATGTGATGCCGGTGTGTGATGGAGAGTGGCATCAATTAACAATGACATATGATAAAGAGTTATTAGAAGTTCGCTTGTACTACGATGGTCATAATAAAGCAATTTACAAAGTGGGCTTTGATTTTACCAATGACAATCCTCTGGTGATTGGGGCAAAGGAAAACAAATTTGATTACAAGAAAAGCTTATTACCTCAAATTGAAGAGGGTGTTTTACAGTTGCAGGCTTTAGTTGATGAATTTAGTTCCTTCGGTCTGGGAAACCTGCATGATGATGAGTTTCTTAGTTTGGTCACTAATCCGGATGACCTGTTTGAAAGTAAGAAGAATGAGTTGGATTCGGCTCAAATTGAACTAATTGCTTCAAGTAATTTAAAGCGGGTAAAAGAAATAAGAAAAGAATTATTGAAGAATCCATACACTGTTTTTCAAATATTAGAATTAACGGAGTTAAAACCAATAAGTAAAATCTATTACTTAGATAATGGTAAGATTCATATCAATGGCGATGTTGCAAGGTCATATACACAACAAGTCCAATTATTCCCTTCAGAATTTAATATAGATGATTTAACCCTTTTGGAAAAGGTGTTAGATTCTGATGAGGTATTAAATTCTTATGCAAAATATAAGAATTGCTCTGAATTTATATTTGAGGAGAAAGTAAAAATATTAAATGTTGGGGATTGGAATATATGGCATGGGGGTATTCATTATTCTGTAGAAAAGGATAATTGGGATTCACGAATGCGTATTGTTAAGATGATAAAAGAAAAGGATTTGGATCTGATATTGTTGCAGGAAACTTATTCATCAGGAGACTTTATTGCTGCAGAGTTGGGGTATTACTATGCAACAGCAAGCGATTGGGATTACTGCTTTCAGGGCACAAACATTTCAGTTATTAGTCGTTATCCCATAACAGAAGTATTTGTGCCTTTAGAGGCGTCTTTTATGAATGTAGGCGTAAAAGTCGCCTTAAGTAAGACACAAGAAATTTATGCAATGTCTAATTGGTATGGTATGAGTTCATTTCCAGCCGTGTACGAGTTTCATCAAGCAAGATTTGCTCGGGCCGATCTTATTCCAATTATATTTGCTGGTGATTTTAATGCGGTTCCACATACTGATGGAGGGAAAAGTCCTGCATCAGTGAAACTATTGGAAAATGGTTTTGTCGATGCCTATCGTAGTAAGCATCTTGATGTCAAAAAGTATCCAGGGTATACCCATCGAAGTAATAAAAGAATTGATCAAGTGTATTTCAAAGGGAAAAGTATAAAAAATACCTTTACCGAAATTATTTCAACATGGCCTGGAGGATTCCCTTCAGATCATTTTTTGATAGTATCAGAGTTTGAGTTGGAATAATTGAGTTGGTTCAGGGGTACAGTCGATTTTTCTAGAACAGAAGAGGTATATAACAGGAAAGAATAGCTACAATAATAGCTAAACTATAACTTACAATTCACCTCCTGGCGCCTATTAAAACGACACAATCTCCTCGCAGATTATGAAAACTCATTTTGAAAACTATATGTATTTGAGAAAGAGGAAGTAAAGTCAATTATTACTATTTCCCAATTGGGGGTACCTCTGCAAAATTAATCGTTAATAATCTTATTATTGGTTAGAACTGCGCCTGACCATACAAGCCATTCAGCTGTTCTTTTTGCACCTGAAAACTTCATTAAAAAAATTAGCTAAAAAAAAAAGATATAAAAAATATTTAGTATCTAAAAAAATACGACATTTGTTGCAACTAATTATTCTAAGAAAACTAAAAGATTAAAGAACAGATGAAACTCATTCAATTACCACTTTTGCTATGCCTTTTTTTATTTGCAGCATGCGATAACAGCGAACCTTCTGTAGATCCAGGTTCTTTTTCTATTAAAGGTGAATTAACCAATTTTGGAACAGTTGGAAAGAATGCACCATCTGAGGCTCAAACACTAAAATTAAGTGGCGATGAGTTAACTGAAGCAATTATTGTTGAAATATCGGGTGATTTTGAGTTTGCTGTGGATGGAGGTTCCTATTCAAAACAAACAAATATTTCGGCTGAAAAAGCAAATAGTAGTGTTACATTAAATATACGTTGCAAACCAACTGCAGTTGGCGAATTAAGTGGAACTATAACTATTTTCGGTGATAACCTACAATCTTATTCGGCAGACTTAAATGCCAATGGTGTTGAAAAATTGGTGGTGATATCTACATTTAACGAAACACGGCTAGCATTTGGCGGTGGTTATGCACAAAAAGCCGAAGACACCTTTTCTTTTCCGACCGATCCGACAAAAGTGGAAAATATTACCATGTATATAAAGTTGCGTTGCCCGGCTGAAGGATGTAATGCCTGGGACATGTTTGCAAATATTCGTTTGCAAGATCCGATAACTGAAAATTGGCTTGAAATAGGAAGGTTTATAACACCTTATGGAGTTGATAATTCGCAACTATCAAAAGGTTTTCCAATTGATGTTACCGATTTTAAATCGCTATTAACGGGCGAAGTAAATCTGCGCTCTTTTATCGAAGTTTGGGGATCTGATGGATGGATTCTTTCGTTAGATTTTGAGGTGATTGAAGGAACTCCCGACTATCAATATTATGCAGTGGCTCCACTTTTGGATTATGCGCAACATTCGCTGGCTGGCATTCCTTATGGTGTAGAAAGCGATTTTATTTTAGACAAGTGTATTACAATCCCTGGCAATGCTGAAAAAACTACAATTCGGACTACGATTAGTGGATGGGGACATGCAACGCCAATGGATGCAGATGGACGCCCATGTGCCGAATGGTGTTTTCGTACGCATAATGTATTAATTGATGACAATCCCGTTTTTCAGCATGAAATGAAAGGAATTGGCTGTGAGCAGAACAAAGTACAACCGCAGGGTGGAAATTGGCAACCCGATCGTGCCGGTTGGTGCCCCGGTATGGAAGTACCTGTTAGAACTGATGTTTTTGATTATGCGCGTGGTGGGGAATCGTTCTGTTACAAATATGAGTTGGAACCGTGGACAAATGATATGCAAACAACAGCTGATAATAAAAACGCTTATTATGCTATTACCAGTTTTATTGTAGTAAAAAGCAATACTCCAATTGAGCCTCCAGTTGTAGGTTAATCATGTCACGTATTTTTTGCCGTATAACTTTATTTATCCGGTTTTAAATCGATACTTTTAGCTTCAATAAAACCAAAACATTTCATACAGATGAAACAAGTCATATTCTCTGTCTTTGCTCTTCTTTTTCTTATCGCAGCTTGTACAACTCAACCTAAAAAGCAAGAGGCTGGGCTTGCAAGTGCCGAAGCTGATAGTATTCAGCTGATTAAGAAACCGTATAAAAACAGCGATGCTATCGAGTATGAAATACCGGTACTTAGAGGAACAAGCATGAAACATGGCATTCAAAAACGCTTTTACAGTAACGGAAGTTTGTACTCAGCTATTCCATATAATCATGGTTTAAAAGTAGGGACTGCTTATACCTATTATCTCGCTGCCGAGGGAGCAAAACCATCGGTTTGGAAAGAACAGTTTTATAAAAAGAATAAGTTGGATGGTATTTGTAAACGTTACCATGAAAACGGAATGCTTCAGGCAGAGTACGAATATAAAGAGGGCAATCCGGGACTTGGGATAAAAGAATTTACAAAATCGGGAAAAGCCATTAAACAACCTACGCTTATTGTATCGGCAAACCGTACTGCAACCGGTTATTATGTTAGCGCCAGTTTGTCTAAAAAAACAACTAATGTTGATTATTTTATTGGGGATTTAGTTGAAGGGAAATACCTGTCCAAAGGCCTAAAAGGTTTACAGGTTAAAAATGGATTAGGTGAAGTTATCGTTGCCGCATCAAAGAAAAAGGTAACAGTAACAGCGGTTTTCTCTACACGTTATCGAAATAAGTGTGTGGTTTCAAAAACCATTAGTTTGCAGTAGTATTAAGGTTTTAATTTTTAGTCGACTTTTTTCTTTCATATTTTATGGCGCAGAAGGTGGTATTAAAACAACTTTTTATTCTTAACATAAAATTCTTGCTTTTATTCATCAATTGTTGCTAGAAATTGGATTCACTTTAATTACCTCCGAATGAAAACCAAAATTGTCCTTCCTATTGTCATATTACTAATTGTTGCAGTATTTGTTACCAACGGAATCTATGGAAACAAGATTGCCAAAGAAATTGACCTTCAGCTAAAATCTAAAATTGCAAAAAACGAACTTCCTGTTGCAATTATATATTCAGAAGTGAAAGTAAATCCGCTTTTCTCAAAAGTTAAAATAGTGGATATTTCGGTTTCTGATTTGGCTGATAAAATGAGCTTTAAGAGTAAAGAGTTGGATATTGATATTACTTATCAGGAAGCGCTTCGTTTGGCTGAGAGTAATGACTTTGAAGAAATATATTCGCTTAAATTACGTTTTGTTGAACCTACGTTTGCAGTAAGTGAATCAGATATTTTTGTGGAGATGCAGGATTTAACTGTTGATTTTAATGGGCATTTAACTAAAGCTGATTTTGAGAATATACAATCGCGTTTTCCGCATAAAAAACAAGAACTGGAATTCTCGTTTTCAAAATTGAAGATGAATTTGGCGGAAGGATATTTAAATGTGCCTCCATTTTCCGAATTGCAGAAACAATTTACCGAAATGGATAAGGGAAGTTACACTCTGGTTTTTCTGCCCGAAACAAATGAGTTAAATATTAAACAGTTTTCAATCGAGTCGCCAGTTATTTCGTACAAAGGCAACACCACTTTTAAATATGTGGGAAACGGTTTAAATAACTTTAAACCACAAACTGCTGAGATGAATGCCGATTTACTTTTTCATCCAAAAGATATTAAGTGGGAAGACAGAAATGGAGGTAAAGGAGAATTTAGCTTAAAGAAATTGGAATTTAAAACTAACTCTCGAATGAACTTCGATAGTAGAA
The DNA here is from genome assembly GCA_030595485.1 of Draconibacterium sp. GTDB lineage: Bacteria > Bacteroidota > Bacteroidia > Bacteroidales > Prolixibacteraceae > Draconibacterium. The sequence goes on along the minus strand of JAUVDE010000050.1, from coordinate 4,249 downwards.
CATTTCCAGAAGGAGAAATGAAGTTGATTGTGGAAAAATTGAAGCTAGATTACAAGGATGAAAATAATTCTGGTGGAAGTGGCATCTTTCAGTTACCCGTTAATAATATTGATGTGGAAAAGTTGGAGGTAAATTATAAAATGACTGATGAGAAATTGAGAATTACTGATACTCAAATAAAGAGCTCATTAATAGATGCAAGCGTATTTGCTGATGTAAGTATGAACGCTTCCAATCCAGCCAATTCAGATATAAATAAGGCAGAGCTTAAAGTAAAAAATTTGTCGCCCGAGTTGGAGGAAATGCTACATGGTTTTGAACAACAAATGGGTAAAGATCTTCCGCGCGAAGATGGTGTAATTGTTTTGGAACTAAGTGGAAAGTTTGGAAGTCCTAAGATAAAAGGGTTTGAATTTTAGAAGCTAACTTTTTGTCACTGGCAAACATTGCTCCTTTATGATTCATAAACGTTGAATCAGCACGGTTTAAATCCAATGGCGAGTCATCAAAACTTTTTCCATAAGCACCCGCCTCTGAAGCGATGCATGCGGTGGCAGCAAAATCCCATAAGCTTCCACCACCCAGAGTTGGTTTGGGCAGTTTAAAATAACAACTTGGAGCCTTGCTAAGTACCCAAATTGCATTTAATACAGCACCAGCTTGTTTCTGTATTTTGAATTCACTGAAACCTAAATTTTGGGCGTATTGTTTTAATTCTTCCTGAATGTTTTCAAATTCCGGATGCTTTAAAAAAGTTCGATCCATTTGAAGTGTAAATGTCGATGTGCCTGAATCTAATAAATTGGGTTTCCACACTTGTTCGTTCTTAAAAGCACCAAATCCCTTTATTGCATGGTATAGAATTCCAGTTATAGGATCGAATACCACACCCAATTGCGATTCTCCACTTTTTGCTACCAAAGCAATAGAAACAGCATAACCGGGTGTTTTTTCTGTGAAGGCAAGCGTTCCGTCCATGGGATCGATACACCAAAAATAGTCTTTTTCAAAGCGACTTTTATCGTCAACACTTTCTTCGGTTAACAAGGCTAAATCGTATTTCTCAAGAGTAGGAGAGAGAATATCAAGAATAATGTTTTGGGCTTTTACGTCTACTTTGGTAACTACTTGTGATGCCAGACTGTCGGCGGCTTCTTTATTTTGAACAGCAACATTTTTATTGGCATAACTACTGATAAGCTGGCCTGCCTTTTTTGCCGCTTCGATGGCTGTTTTGCAAAGTGTATTTAAATCGTTTGCTGTAAGTTTCATACTGTTTTGTTTTTCTATATTTGATGAACAAACCTTGAAAGCCGTCATTCTGGACTTGTTTCAGAATCCTTTTTGTAAACAGACCCTGAAACCAGTTCAGGGTGACGTCGGTATTAAATACCAAAGCCACAAAGTTACTCAAAGAAGTCTCAAAGGAACAGAACGACTATGAATTTAGTTTTTTCACGACTTCTCGAGAAACACGTTCACTATACGAATTAATTTTCCAGTGGCCAGGATGCCAGCCTTTTACAAAACGATGAAAATCGGCCCAGGCAACATGATAAAGCTTCCGCCAGTCGTTTTCAAGCGCTTCCAAATCTACGGTACTATTTTTAGCTGCAACAGCATTTTTAAGTTCAGCAAAATAGAAATCCAGAATCTTATCTTCAAAATGTTCGCAATCTTTTTCGCTCATGCAACTACCAATAAAGTAGGCTACATCTTTCATTCCGCAGCCACCTCCAGTGTATTGAAAATCGACAGCAGCTACTTTTTTCCCATCATTCGAAAAACAAAAATTTGCCAGTTTGGCATCGCCATGTACAAGTGTTTGAAAAGGGCTTTCATTTAGTTTTTTATCGATTGCTGAAGCAGCATTTTTAAGTGGTAAATCTTCAAGTGCTACCAATTCTTCCGGACGGGTTTCCAAATGCCAATAGGTGCCCGTTTCCCATAAACCGTTTGCTTTGGTATTTAAAAAAGTAGCGTGAAAATTTGCCAGCCATTTTAAACAAGCATTTATATTATCCCAGTTTGCCGACGAATTTAAACGCCCGGCAAAACCTGTTTCATCTAAATCTTCCAGTACCATTAATACTTCGCTGCCCTTAGTTTCTAGAGCAAAACATTTAGGGATTTTACAAGCATCGTTGCAGTTTTTGCTGAGGTTTTTATACCATTCAGTTTCAACTTTATATGATTTTAATTTCCGCTGATGAGAAAGGTCAGTATTCCATCCTCGCGGATGGTTTCCTTCTTCGGGAAGATTAACGTGTTTTACGACAACACTATTCATTTTTGAACCTTCTAATCCAAAACGTACAATTTCGCCATAACCACTCCAAAGAGTTTGAATGACTTCAATTTCGCTTAGGCTTTCAGCTCCTGTTGCTTTTAGTATCGTATTTTGAAAGTGTTGGTTCATGAATCTATCTTTTTATTGTCATTTCGAATCTTGAAGAATGAATGTGAGAAATCTGTTTCCAGGAAATAAAATCCTTGTTTTGTTAGAAATGACAATGCTTTTACTTCAAATTCGAATTAAATAACTTACGGTTACCGGCCATTTCGCCTAACGATGCCGGACCATTGATACAACCACCTTCGCAACTCATAAATTCGATAAAGTTAGCCGGAGCTTTTCCGCGGGCATAAGCTTTCATCATTCCAACGGCTTTTTTATCAATTCCATTAATTACCAGTTCTTTAATATTGGCATCAGGGCGTTCAGCTTTAACAGCTGCCGCAACACCTCCAACCAAAGCGAAACCGCGGTCATATGTTTTTTTATTGTGACGGTTCTCGTTATCGGGCAATGCACCAAGGTCAATGTTGAGGGCAACAATTAAGGCATTTAATTCTTCGAACGACATTACATAATCCACTTTATCATTCTTTTTACCCTCTTTACGTTTTCCAATACAGGGACCAATAAATACCGTTTTTGTTTGCGGGAATTGTGTTTTAGCAATGTCTGCAGCATACATCATTGGCGATGGAGTATCGGAAACAAACGGTTTTAATTTTGGTACATGTTTTTCAACGGTTTCAACATAACTTGGGCAACAGCTGGTGGTCATAAACGGTGCACCTTCATCAATTCGCTCAATAAATTCTGCTGATTCGTGTTCAATCGTTTTACGGGCACCATCAGCAACTTCAACCACTTCGTTAAAACCTATTTCTTTTAACAGGCTTTCAATTTGTCCGGTGCTTAAGTCAAACTGACCATGAATTGCAGGAGCAAACATAGCAGTTAAATGTTCTTCTCTCCGAATGGCCATCAGAATATCAACAATTTGACTAATCTCGAATATACTTCCAAACGGACAGGCAATTACACATCTTCCACAGTAAATACACTTATCATCGTCAATACGTTCAATCCCATTTTCATCTTTCGTAATGGCTTTAACCGGACAAACTGCCTCGCACGGAATTGGAACATGAATAATTGCATGGTACTGGCACTGCTTTTTACAAATACCACAACTAATACATTTCGAAGCGTCTATTTTTGCCTGACCATCGACCATCGCAACGGCATCTTTGGGGCAATTCATTATACATGGGCGGGCAACACAACCACGGCACAAATTACTGACTACATATTGGGCTTTTACACAACTGGTACAAGCTTCGTCAACTACAGTAAGAATTTCGTCTTTTACCTTTACTCGTTTTTGTGCATTTGCGGCGTAAGTGCTCAATGGCGTTAATTCATCCTTTTCATCGTCAACAGTATAACCCAATAATGGGAACATTTTATATTTTATAACTGCTCGCTCTTTGTGAATACAGCAACGGTGTTGCGCCGCTTTGTTTTTTGGAGCCATTTGAATGGGAATACGATCGATGTTTTCAACTAGCTTGCCATCGGCAAACAATCGTATAATTTGCTTTAGGAGTTCCCGTCTGATTATTAGCGTGTTACTTGTGTATCCCATGTTACCTCGATTTTGACGCCGCAAAAGTACTGCCTTTTTTGTGTTCTACAGCCCAATTTTAAGATTACTTGCTAGGTGTTAAGCCAGGGTTAATGCGAATCATTGTTACCAAAATCCGAAACAGTTTTTAGTGTTCTGTAATAGCTAAGTCGATAAATAATAGACGAATAATATTTGTGTCGTTTTAGTTAATAACCAACTATACTGACTATAGGGGACTTCTAATAATTACTTCGCATCAAGATTGTCCGGGTTTTTCATAGACGATTAATATTTTCATAGAACTATCGGGATAATTCAAGAAAATA
>JAUVDE010000108.1 GCA_030595485.1 Draconibacterium sp. | reverse complement strand
GATGGTAAGATTGAAGATACCGGCCCATTAACGCAAAAGCGTATGGAAACTGCCGATGATGAATTTACCGCGGCTGCCATTAATTTTATTGAAACAGCACATGCGCAAGGCAAACCATTCTTTGTTTGGTTAAGTGCAACTCGTATGCACGTTTGGACACACTTAAAAGAAGAGTCGGATGGTGTAACTGGAATCGGTTTATATCCGGATGGAATGGTGGAACACGATAAATCAATTGGAACCGTTCTTGCCAAATTAGAAGAATTGGGAATAGTTGACAATACAATTGTTATGTATTCGACTGATAATGGTGCTGAAAAATTTACATGGCCCGATGGTGGAACAACTCCATTTTACGGCGAAAAAGGAACAACCTGGGAAGGTGGATTCCGCGTACCTTCAATTATTCGTTGGCCAGGAGTTATCAAGCCTGGAACCGTTTCAAACGAAATTCATTCGCATGAAGATATGATGCCCACCTTGTTGGCAGCTGCAGGAGTTCCTGATGTAAAAGAACAACTGCTAAGCGGTTATCAGGCGGGTGAAAAAAACTTTAACGTTCATTTAGATGGTTACAATTTAATACCTCATTTTAAAGGGGAAGCAGAATCACCACGTAAAGAAATTTTCTATTTCGACCAGGGTGGAAATTTGAATGCAATTCGTTACGAGAATTGGAAATTACATTTTACTATTCTTGAAGGAGCTATTAATACAGCATATCGTAAACAACCGGCTTGGCCAATTTTAATAAATTTACGGGCTGACCCATACGAAACTGCATGGAAAGAATCGTCGATGTATATTCGTTGGTTTGCTGATAATATGTGGACTTTTGTTCCGGCACAGCAAATAACCGGGCAGTTTCTGCAAACGTTTGTTGAGTATCCTCCGGTAAAAGGTTCATCTCTTGGTATCGACAAGGTCCTTCAGCAACTACAAACAGCACCTGCTTCCGGACAATAAATTTAATACAATATTACACTGGTAAATAAAAATTGGCTGTCTATTTGATGGCCAATTCTTTTTCAACCCGAATTTTGAATTCATAAAATATAAAAACAATAAGCATGTATAAAAAAATATCCCTCGTATTCTTTATTGCTATTTTGCTGTTTTCGTGTAATATTTCAGTAGATAATAAAGCAGAGGAAACACCAGTACCATTGTTGTTATGGAATGAAACCGAAGTGAAAACATCGATTATTAAATTTGTAGAAGGAGTTACTGATAAAAATTCAGCTGATTTTGTTCCGATAAAAGAACGCATTGCAGTGTTTGATAACGACGGCACGCTTTGGAATGAAAAACCACTTTATATTCCGGTTGAATTTGAAATAAATCAAATAAAAAAGAAGTACGATTCGAAACCCGAATGGAAAGAAAATAAACTGTACAAAGGTTTGGCTGAAGGAGATTTAGCTGTAATGAAAGAGTACAGCACGATGGACTTAATTCACGAACTATTTGCTTCACACGATGGACAATTGGAAGAGGATTATAAAAAAACATCATACGATTTTCTGAGCAATCATAATCACCCGAAATTTAATCGCCCTTTTAAAGAAATGACTTATTCTCCAATGGTTGAATTGGTTCATTATCTTCAAGCAAATGACTTTCAAGTTTACATTGTTACTGGAGGAGAGATTACCTTCCTTCGAACTGTTTCAAAAGAGATTTACAATATTCCTATTGAAAATGTTGTTGGTAGCAGCGTATTGCTGAAATATATTTCGGATAAAACTGGAGATTATTTAGTTCGCACGGGCGATATTAACTCTGCAAACGATAAACACATTAAACCCACCAATATTGAATTGCACATTGGGCAGAAGCCAATTTTTGCTGCCGGGAATAGCGATGGAGATTATGAAATGATGGAATATACCTTGTCAAATGATAAACCAGCAATGGCAATTTTAGTACATCACGACGATGAGGAGCGTGAATATAAGTATATGCATGGTACTGAAAAAGCGATTAAGGATGCCAAAGAACAAGGTTGGTATGTCATTAGTATGAAAAACGATTTTAAAGAAATTTTTGCTGAATAATTGGAGGTAAGTAACTTCAATCTTTTCATCCCTGTGGTCCCCTCAAGGGGACATATCCTCCCTTCAGGGAGGTGCCCAAAGGGCGGAGAGGGTGAGAATAAAAAACAAATAACATGACCGCACTCAAAAGCATTCAAGAACTACAAAGCCGGATGAACCAATCTATTATTGGTCAGGAAAAACTGGTTGAGCGTATTTTAGTGGGATTACTTGCCAACGGAAATATGTTGTTGGAAGGTTTACCTGGTTTAGCAAAAACACGAGCTGTTAAGGCTTTAGCACAAGAATTAAAAGCTGATTTAAGCCGTATTCAGTTTACCCCTGATTTGTTGCCTTCTGACATAACTGGTTCTGAAGTTTACCAACCCGAGTTGGAAGAAAAGTTTGTATTTCAGGCTGGCCCTATTTTTAGTAACCTGGTATTGGCCGACGAAATTAACCGTGCACCTGCAAAAGTGCAGGCAGCCTTGCTGGAAGCTATGGAAGAACGTCAGGTTTCGGTGGCCGGAAAAACGCATAAAATGGAACCACTGTTTATGGTGTTGGCAACACAAAATCCGGTGGAGCAAGAAGGTACTTATCCATTGCCTGAAGCCCAAATGGACCGCTTTGTCATGAAAGTACTGATCGGTTATCCTGACATGGAATCGGAAGCCAAAGTATTACAATTGGTGCGTAACGAAAGTAAAAGTTCACAGTCCAAAAAGGAGAATGAACCTTTAAGTCAGGACATTATTTTTGCTGCCCGAGAGGAAATCCAAGACGTAAAAGTCTCAGAGTCTGCTGAAAAGTATATTGTTGATTTGATTTTTGCAACGCGTTATCCTGAAAAATACAACAAAGAATTAGCTTCATGGCTCGATTTTGGTGCCAGTCCCCGTGGAACTATTTCCATTGATAAATGTGCCCGGGTAATGGCTTGGCTCAACGGACGTGATTTTGTTCAACCCGATGATATACGTGCAATAATACACGACGTATTACGTCACCGTTTAATTCTCAGTTACAAAGCGAATGCCGAAGGCGTTGATCCCGATAAAGTGATTGACGAAATTTTGAAGGTTGTGGCGGTGGTGTAGAAAATTACACCACTAAGACACAAAGGACACGAAGAAAAGAAATCCTTAATGTTCTTTGTGTCTTGGTGGTAAAGTTTTTATGGTAGAATAATGAAAGAAAGTACCAAAAATATTATCCCGACCTTATCCGAGTTGCTTCAGTTAGAGCACCTGGTTGCTTCAACCGGTTTCTCGTTGCTGCCAAAGCAGCCGGTGCATAGTGTGCTGGCAGGGAAACATGCTTCCAAATTACGTGGGCGAGGACTTGATTTTGAAGAGGTACGGAAATATGTTGCAGGCGATGATATTCGAAATATTGACTGGCGAGTAACGGCACGTACTCAAATTACTTCAACCAAAGTTTTTACAGAAGAAAAAGAAAAACCGGTATTGGTGGTTACCGATATGACTCCCGGTATGTTTTTTGGCTCACAGGTTTATACCAAATCATTTATTGCTACGCAAATGGCAGCGCTTTCTGCATTTAAGGTGCTAAAAAATGGTGACCGATTTGGGGGCTTGGTTTTTACAAATGATGAATGCAAAGTTTTTGCTCCTCAACGAAGTCGAAAAGTGGTGATGCAATACTTGCAAAAACTGGTGGATGAATCGCAGGAACTGGCAAATGAAAATAGCCCCATTAAGCCTAAAACGGAAGTGTTTGAACAGGCTTTATTGAGAACAGTGAGTATGGCAACACACGATTATCTGGTAATGGTACTAAGTGATTTTTACGAAATTTCACCTAAAAGCCAGAAACACCTTATTCAATTGTCGCGACACAACGATGTAATTTTGTGCCGAATTACCGATCCTTTAGAAGAAAAACTACCGAAAAATAAACTGGTGCTTTCCAATGGCGACTTGCAATTAATGTGGGAATCGGAGAAAAAGAATTCAGGAGAAAACTACGAAAAAAATTACATGCAAAATAGAAGCGAGTTTTTTAAATCGATGGAAAAATATGGTATTCCGGTAATTAATTTAAATACTGTGGAAACCATTGATATGCAGCTAAAATCGCTTTTCAAAAGTAAATTAAAAGTAAAAAAACGTTGAACGAAACAAGCACATATAATTCTTCCATTGGTAATTTAATTGAGCCCGAACCAATCGGATATAGTTTTAATACTCCCGGCTGGCACATAGTATTTGGTGTGCTGCTGATAATTGTACTTGTGCTTGGTTTTATACAATACCGTAAATACAAAAAGGATGCGTATCGCCGTAATGCCATCAAACAACTTGAATTTATAATTCAGCAAAATAGCAGTAATGTTATTTATGAAATTAACGCCTTGCTAAAGGTAACGGCACTTCAACTTTTTGAACGAAGAAAAATCGCTTCTTTGGTTGGTGAGGAATGGTTTCGGTTTTTAAATTCAACAATGATTTCCGGGAATAGTATGGCAGAAATGGAGTTTGAAAAGTTTACCATGGCTTTGTATAATCCCAAGGAAAAGGTTAATGATGAAGCAATGAATGAGTTGAAAGACTTCGCCATTTTATGGATTAAAAACCACCGCATAAATGTTTGAATTTGCATACATATGGGTTTTTGTATTATTGCCACTTCCGCTGCTTGTTTTTTGGTTGATGCCACCTTTAAAACAACGGAAGGAAGCTTTGAAATATCCAACTTTTTATGACGTTGAAAAGGCCACCGGACAAAAAGCCAGTTCAGGGGCGTGGGTTTCGCGCCGTAATGTTTTCCAGTGGATTGTACTCTCGTTGGTTTGGATTGGAGTACTGGCTGCCATGGCATCACCACAAATAGTTGGCGAACCTGAGATGAAGGTAAAAACAGCCCGAAATTTTGTTATTGCTGCCGATATTTCGTTTAGTATGGCTAATAGTGATTGGCAAATTGATGGAGAACGTGTTACGCGTTGGGAAGGTGTTAAACAAGTTTTAGGTGAGTTTGTCGAAAAGCGTGAAGGCGATCGTTTGGCTTTGGTATTTTTTGGAACCAATGCCTATTTGCAAGCACCACTTACTACCGAACACGATGTAATTGAATTTATGTTGGAGGAAACTGATGTTGGAATGGCGGGACAGATGACGGGTATAGGAAAAGCAATTGCTTATTCCATGAAAATATTTGAAGGTGATTCGCTGGAGCAAAAGGTGTTGCTTTTACTAACTGATGGGCAAGATGATGGGCGCGGAATATTTCCTACTGATGCTGCAAAAATGGCGCATAAAGACAGCATTAAAATTTATACAATTGGAATTGGGGAAGCTAGCGGAAGAAATGACGGTTTAGATGAAGTAACGCTTAAGGAAATTTCACGAATTGCCGATGGAGAATACTTTCTGGCAGAAGATCCCGAACAGTTACAAAATGCTTACAATACTTTAAATGAATTAGAACCTATTGAATATGAGGCGGAAGAAAATGCACCGGTAACCTTGCTATTTCATTACCCGCTTGGTGTTGCAATGTTATTGGCTTTTGCCTTGGCTCTTTTTAGAGGAATACGAAAAATGATACTTGGATGAAAATGAAAAGAAAAAATACCACAAAGTCACGAAGAACACAAAGTTTACTTTTTCTGAATTTTTTTAATAGAAATCTTCGTGCTCTTTGTGTCTTATTGGTTAAATAAAAAGAATGTTTGAATACATAAAAGATATCGCCCATTTTAATGCCGAGCAATTTCATTTGCTGCGACCTCTATGGTTGTGGGCATTTATCCCAATGGCTGTGGTAGCTTTTATTATAACTTTTACTGCACGAGAAGATAAAAAATGGAAAAAGGTAATTGCTCCGGCACTTCAACATTTTATGTTTACCAAAGAAAAACGGTCGTCGCTTACCTTTCCCTTAATAGCTTTTGTGGTGATTATGAGCATTGGAATAATGGCACTTACCGGACCAAGCTGGAGCAAAGTAGAAGTTCCGGGGGTAAAAAGCGAAGCGGTAATGATGATTGCCCTTGATTGTTCGCTTTCGATGATGGCAGAGGATATTCAACCCAAACGTTTGGAACGCGCTAAATTTAAAATCCGCGATTTATTAGATGCCAATCCCGGTTCGCGCGTGAGTTTGTTTGCTTATTCTGGAACTCCGCATATTGTTGTCCCTATTTGTAGTGATTACCGTTTAATTACACATCATTTGGAGTCGCTTTCGCCAGGGATAATGCCGGTGCAAGGAACCAACTTACAAATGCTTATGGCTTTGGCTGATTCTACTTTGTTAAAAGTGGAAGCGCCCAGTACACTTTTGTTGGTTACCGATGTAGTAAATGAGAATCATGTTGAACTGCTTGAACGTTTTGTCGATAATTCGAAACACAGCATTGAACTGCTTGTTATGGGAACTCCACAGGGAGCACAAGTACCAAAAAATGCACAAAAACAAGCGCTTACCGATGTTAATGGAAATATTGTTATTTCAAGTCTGAATTCGGATATGCTTTTTAAACTTCAGAAACACGCAAAAATTAACATAAATACACTTACACTCGATAATTCCGACATGGAACTAATTGCAGCCAATGTTCGCAAAAAACTAAAGTTCCAAGCCGATGATGAAGAGAGTGAAGAGCAATGGAAAGACATGGGTTTTGTGTTAATAATTTTGCTGATTTTGCTAATTCCGTTTTGGTTTCGCAAAGGTTGGATGATACAATATTCCTGGATTCCTTTATTGTTTTTAATGAGCTCGTGTAGTGGCGAGATGATCTGGAAAGACTTGTGGTACACAAAAGATTATCAGGGGCAGCAGTTGTCTAATGATGAGAAATTTGAAGAAGCCGGAGAAATTTTTGAGTCATCGTTCCATCAGGGAGTAGCCTATTTTAAAGCCGGAAATTTTGATGCAGCAACGCAAGCTTTTGCTAATGATAGTTCCGCAAGCTCATTGTTTAATCTTGGAATAGCTTATTCGGAATTAGGACTGTACGATGAGGCATTAGCTGCAATGGAATTGGCCGCAGAAAAAGACCCGAACAATGAAAGTTTTCAAGAGGCCTTAAAAGAAACAAATAAAGTAATTGGCATCGTTGATTCCTTAAGAGGAGAAGATGCTCCCATTGTTTTGGAGGAAAAAGAGAAAGACAAAAAGGAAAAGCTAGAAGAACGAAGGGCAAAGGGAAAAGATGAAGAATTATCGTCGGATACTGAAGTTGAAGAGTTGCCTGAAGATGGAAAACGTGTGACCGATGAAATTGAAACCGACCAGCGAAAGGCTGAAGAAATGGAAGAGGTTCCCGAAGATTTTCAAGCGGGAAGTGGAGAGACACCTCAAAATGTACTATTGCGTGGAATTTCGGAAGACCCGGCAGAGTTTTTACGACGTAGGTTTAAGTTTCAGCATAAAAAATATTATCCTGAGTTAGAGGATATGAAAGAAAAATGGTAAAAAATATTCGTACTCTTTGTGTCTTAGTGATTTTAGATTTTTTACCACAAAGACACAAAGAGTACGAAGAAAAAAATGAAAATGAATAGAGGTTGGAAACATATTGTTTCGATTCTTAGCATTGTTCTTATGCTTGTTGTAGCAGAGAAAGAATCCTTTGCGCAAAAAATAGATGCCTTTGCCCGTGTTTCAGTTTCGCCACGCGAAGGCGTAGTTCGCCAGCCATACAAAGTTAATATCAGCGTATATTCTTCAACCTGGTTTGCAAAGCCTTTGCAGTTTGCCAATTTACGTATCGACAATGCGTTTATCATTCCATTTACCCGTACAGTTAGTGGTATCAATTATATCAATAATAAAAAGTACGCCACGCTTACTTTCTACTACCTGGTGTTTCCGTACAATACTGGTACGCTTACAATTCCCGAGTTGGAAATAAATGCCAGCATTCCGCCCGAAGGTGACTATAAAGGGCAAGCCCATGTAATACGAACCAAGGCTCAGCGTATAAAAGTAAATGCTGTTCCATCGGCAAAAGACGAGCTTGTTTGGATGGTTGCTAAAAACATATCAGTAAAAGAAATCTGGAGTAAAGCATTGGAGAGCCTTAAGGTTGGCGATGTAGTAGAACGTGAAATTACAATTAGTGCGAACGGAACTTTACCCACCTTAATTCAACCACTTAAGATTGAAAAACCTGAACTGGTAAGTATTTATCCGAAGGAACCAGAATTGCAAGACAAACGAAACAACCAGGATGTAAATGGAGTTCGTACCGAAAAGTATTCTTATTTATTTGAGGAAGAAGGGAAGGTGTTTATTCCTGAAGAAGAATTTCTTTGGTGGAATCCGCAAACAAAAAGGGTTTATAAACGAACCATTCCCGAAAGGAAACTAAGTATTTTGGCTAATCCCGATTTGGCAATGTTGGAAAGCCTGAAAGATTCGCTTTTGGCCATGAGTGCTTCGGTAGATCTTCAAGCGGAAGAAAAACCAATCCCATGGGTTCAGATCGGTATTTTTGTTGTATTGGTATTTCTAATACTCTATATTGGTAGGAAGACCATTCTGCTTGTTGTTGGGCATAAAAAAGAACAACGTGCCATATACTATGAAAGCGAAGCTTATTATTTTAAAAAAATACAACAAGCCTTGTCAAGCAATAATACAAATGAGTTTATTCGTGCATTGTATGTTTGGTTCGATAAAGCCCGAAAACCTGAACAAAACGCAGCCATTTATTATTTTCTGAATTCGGAGGAAAAGGAACTATTGGAAAATCTTGTTCAAAACAATGACGCTAGTTTGACTTCTGAACAAAAGAAAAAGTTGAGCTTATTGTCACAAAACCTGCGTCAGTACATTTTGCATCCGGTACGTTCAGCGAATGAACAAGTAGGATTAAATCCTGTTTGAGTTTGGTCTATATACAAATGAATTTCAATTTTGCAATGAATTTGACTTAACAATATAGCTTGCTATATTTGAGCACTTATAATCAAATTATTCAACTACATTGAAAAAACGAATCCTTCTTTTCGTCGCCATTGGTTTACTATTTCCGATATGTGCGCAAGACATTGAATCAGTTCAAAAGCCACTTGTTGTATTCTTAGTTCGGCATGCCGAAAAGATGGATAGTAGTCGCGACCCGGAGTTATCGGAAGCTGGCAAGGAAAGAGCAAGAGAATTGGCCACGAGTTTAATAAGTGCTGAATTAGAACACATTCACAGTACCGATTTTATACGCACCAGAAAAACAGCAGAACCAACGGCAAAACATTTCAATTTAGAAGTAGAACGTTATAATCCTCGCGATGTAGCAGCTTTTGCGCAACAACTA
>JAUVDE010000096.1 GCA_030595485.1 Draconibacterium sp. | reverse complement strand
GCGATATGCTGCCGTGGCAATTTTGTTTTTCTCGATAGGAAGTAGTTTTGTTTACTTGTACATGGAAAGTAAACAACAAAATGATTTGGTAGAAAATATTTTAGTGCCTTCAAATGTGCAGAAACCCACTTTGATTATCGATAATAAACAAAAAATTCAACTAAATGAGGGTGAATCGGAAATAGATTATACGAATGGCGGTGAGATTATAATCAACAAAGACAAAGTAATTCAAGAGGAAATTGAAGAACCAACAATGAATGCCCTGACAATTCCTTATGGGAGCCGCTCTACAATTACGCTTGCCGATGGATCTAAAGTATGGTTAAATGCAGGAAGTAAATTAATTTACCCTTCAAAATTTGTAGATAAAAAGCGTGAAGTGTACCTGATAGGCGAAGCATTTTTCGATATAGAGAAGAATGATAAAATGCCGTTTATAGTTAAATCTTCGAATGTTGAGATTGAGGTCTTGGGTACGTGTTTTAATGTTTCAGCTTATCCCGAAGATAATTCGATACAAACCGTATTGGTGGAAGGAAGTATTAATGTAAATTTTGCCAATGCAGGAAGATTTGAAAAAGGTGTTACACTTATTCCCGGGCAAATGGCTTCGGTAAACAAAAAGAACGATAAAACAAAAGTTTACGATGTTGATATAGACTATTATACCCTCTGGGTTGACGGTTTATTCAGCTTTAGAAATACCGATTTAAACCGGATAATTAAAAAACTGGAACGGTATTACAACATTGGATTTAGTTATACCGATCCTCTTGATGGAACGATAAAAGTTTCGGGGAAACTGGATGTTACAAAAGACAGACAAGAAGTGTTTGAATATTTGACCCGTTTAACAGGTTTAGATTTTGAAAAAATTAATGAAAGGAGATATGAAATAAAATAAAAACCGGAAAATGCTCTAACATTCCCCGGTTTAACGAACACCATTTTTAAAACAGTATTATTAACTTTAATTCAACAAATTTATGAAAAAAAATTGGTTAAGTGATTTTCTCGATCCGGGAATCCTTAAGAAAACTAAACGAATTATGCGTATTTTATTTGTTCTTATTTTTGGTTTTTCGACTCTTGTAAGTGCAAAGAGTTATTCACAAGCTACCCGCTTGGATGTACAAATGAAGAATCAAACTGTTCGTCATGTAATTGACTATGTTGAGAGTAATAGTGAGTTTGTATTTATTTACAAACCTGAAGTTGTAAACCTTGACAAAAAAGTAAACTTAAATCTTCAGAATGCCACTATCCATGAAATTATGGAGCAAACATTTAAGGGCGACAACATTACCTGCGATTTTTATGAGCGTCAGGTGGTTATTCGAAAAGCCGAAAAGCTTCATATGGTGCAGCAGGCTACAAAAAAACTAATTGGTATAGTAACAGACAAAGAGGGCAGACCAATACCAGGAGTTTCTGTAATAGTAAAGGGTACGACAATAGGTGTTGTTAGTGGAGTCGATGGTGAATTTAGTCTGGAAGTGCCAGAAAATACGGAATCCTTGCTATTCTCTTTTGTTGGAATGAAAACACAGGAAGTTTCAATTGTTGGAAAAACTACTATAAATATAGTAATGGAAGATGAAACCATTGGTTTGGCCGAAGTAGTTGCAATTGGTTATGGAACCATGAAAAAAAGCGATTTAACAGGTTCTGTTGCTTCAGTAAGATCTGAAGATTTTTTAAAGGGAGTAACTACCAATGCGTTGCAGCTTTTACAAGGTAAGGCATCCGGAGTTTCTGTAAATCAATCGAACTCAGAACCTGGTGGAGCCATAACAATTCGTGTGCGTGGTGCAGGTTCAATCAATAGCAGTAATAGTGTTTTAGTGGTTATCGATGGTTTGCCCGGTGGAGACCCAAGTACACTAAATCCAGAAGATATTGAATCGATGGAAGTTTTAAAGGATGCTTCAGCAGCAGCAATTTATGGAACTCGTGCAGCAAACGGAGTTGTGCTAATTACCACTAAAAAAGGAAGTATCGGAGTACCGATTGTTTCTTTTAATACTTATGTTGGTTATCAAACACCTACTTATAGTTTTGATGTTCTTAATGCATCTCAATACTTGCAAATGATAAATGATATTAGTGTTGACGGTGGTAATACACCTCCATATACTAATTCGGAAATATCAGCTGCAGGAGTTGGAACAAACTGGCAGGATCAAATATTACGTGATGCGTGGGTAAATAATCAACAACTCTCTATAAATGGAGGCTCAGAAACGGCTAAATATTATGTGTCGCTGGGTTATCTAAATCAGGATGGAATAGTTATAAGCTCAGGAATTAAAAAATACAATACGCTGATAAATTTAGAATTATTACCAAGTGATAAATTTAAATTTGGTTTTAACTTAAACGCTTCTTCTTATCTAAAAGATGTAGTTCCAAATACGAGTGATGGTCCTAATGAAAATGCCGATCCATTAAATACTGCCATTCAGTTTGATCCCCGATTAACAACTGAATTAACCGAAGATGGCGAATACCAACGTAATCCAACAATTGCATTAGACAATCCACTGGCTTTAGCGTATGGTTACGACAACACATCAAGAGGTACTCAAGTTTCGGGAAATACTTTTGGAGAGTATGAAATTTTAGATGGACTAAAAGTTACAGCGAAATTAGGTGTGAATATGAGCAATAGCAGATATGACCGATATGAAAGTAAAATAACTGAAAGAGGAGCAGCTTCAAATGGGATAGGCCAAATTAGCAGTTACTCTAATAATTATTGGTTATTCGAAAGTTTGCTTAATTACGAAAAAGTATTTGGCAAACATCATGTGTCAGCTTTAGGTGGTGCTACATGGGAAGAATTTGAAAATTTGTATCAGTTTTCAGGTGCAAGCCAGTTTTTGTCGGATGTAACACAAACAAATTTGTTACAAAGTGGTACGGTAGAGACTATGCGTGTTAGTTCAAGTAAATATAAACACA
The DNA here is from genome assembly GCA_030595485.1 of Draconibacterium sp. Taxonomy (GTDB): domain Bacteria; phylum Bacteroidota; class Bacteroidia; order Bacteroidales; family Prolixibacteraceae; genus Draconibacterium. Next base: position 6,727 of record JAUVDE010000096.1, on the reverse strand, counting down.
CATTACAATCTTTTTTCTCCCGGTTGAATTACGTTTATGATGATAAATATCTCGTAACTGCAACAATAAGACGTGATGGGACATCTCGTTTTTCGGAAACAAATAAATATGCTTATTTCCCATCGGTTGCATTGGGATGGAGAGTTTCTCAAGAAAGTTTTTTGCAAAATGTACCTGCAATTAGTAATTTAAAAATAAGAGTAGGTTATGGTCAACTTGGAAATGAAGGAATAGGAAACTTTGAAACAATTCAGACCTTTGTTGCAGGAGGAAGTACTATTTTAGGAGATGTTGTGCAAAGTGGAGCTCAACCTGCAAGAATTCCAAATCCTGATTTGGTTTGGGAAACTACAGAAGAATTTAATTTTGGTGTGGATTTTGGATTATTCGATAATCGAATATCCGGTGATATAGAGTACTTCGTAAAAAATACGAACGACCAATTGTTTAATAAGCCCGTTCCAATGAGTACTGGATTTTCTACAGTGAGAACTAATTTCGGATCTGTAAAAAATTCAGGTGTAGATTTTGCATTAAATACTGTCAATCTGCAAGGAGATTTTAAATGGAACACAAATTTAACTATGTCATTTTTAAAAAATGAGGTGACTGAATTACCTCCATTTGTGGGTGATATTATTACTACGGGAGGAATAGGTTTTGCCGGTCAGTACACCGTTGTTAAGGAAGGTTCTCCAATGAGGGCGTATTACGGTTATAATGTGGTTGGTATGTTTCAGGAAGGTGATGATATTGCCAATTCTGCGCAGCCAAATGCTCTGCCCGGTTGGCCTAAATTTGAAGATGTAACTCCGGATGGAAAAATTGATGGAAACGACCGAATTGTTTTGGGCGATCCCTTCCCTGATTTTTCTTTCAGTTTGAATAATTCTTTTTCATATAAAAACTTTAGCCTCGATGTTTATATAATGGGTGTTCAAGGAATTGAGACCATGAATGTAAACCTGCTTGAGTCGTTCAGACCAATAAACTTTGACAGAAATATTCTTACAGACCATTATATTAACAGATGGACTTCAAGTAATATTAATGCACCATATCCTTCGGGAGTAGATCCATCACTCTACTTTGCAGGCGACAAATTTGTTAACAATTTAACCGTAGTTGATGCCTCTTTTTTCCGGTTAAAAACAGTCACACTTGGTTATGATATTCCGGTGCAAAATATAAATGCATTTAAATCGGTCCATGTGTATCTATCGGGAGAGAATTTGTTAACAGTTACTGATTTTGAGGGTTTTGACCCAGATGCAAACCAGTCAGGTACGGGTGTGGCAAAATCAAGTTACAACAACTATCCATTGGCGAAAGTTTTCAGGTTAGGTGCAAATATTAAATTTTAATCTTTAAAACGGAAAAATCATGAAGAAAATATATAAAATAGCAACATTAATGGTGGTTATCCTTTTAATTGGAGGATGTTCCGATTTTCTGGAAGAAGAGGTTTATACACAATACGATCCGGAAAGTTATTTACAAACCGAAGAAGGAATTAACAGTATTTTAGTTGCTTCGTATAATAACATGCATGCAATTAGCAATCAGCGTGAAAGATTATATACTTTGAGTGAATTTACAGGTGATATTATGTGGGAATGGGGAGGCGGATTTGAGTCTCTTGCAAATGTCTTTATATACTACGCCTGGGATGCAAGTATTGCACAAATTGCAGCACCCTGGAGAAATTGGTATTTAAGTATTCGAAATGCAAATTCATTGCTTGATAATATCGAGAATGTAACTTCTCTCTCACCGGAGAAAGTAAAACAGCTAAAAGCAGAGGCTACTTTTATCAGAGCGGCAGACTATTATTATTTATGGGATTTTTATGGTCCGGTTCCATTAATCACTACAGCAGAAGAATTAAATCTGGAACCTTCCAGGCCTTCAGCTGATGAATTTAATAATTTCTTGGCAGCTGAACTTCAAGCAGCTGCAAGTAATTTACCTAAAGATCAAAGTATGTGGGGAAAAGCAGATAAAGGCAGTGCTTATGCATTACTGGGTAGATTTTATTTAAATATACATAAATGGCAAGAGGCTGCAGATGCTTGTAATAAGGTAATAGAATTAGATAAATACTCACTGTTTGCCGGAGATTTAACCAATATGTTTGCTATTCAGAATGAACGAAACAGTGAAGTTATTTTAACATCACCGGCATCTTCGACTGACCGTTCGAATACATATATGCCTCACACATTCCCTCCCAAATATGCTGTACAATCAAACTGGACTAACTGGGGAGCACAATACTGTATATATAACAACTGGGTAGTTACTTACGATAATGATGATCTTCGACGTGCTTGGTTCTTATGGGAATACACTGATAAAGATGGAGCTCATCATGATTTACTTGATTCGGATGATAAAGGAAGAGCAGTAAGGTGTTTTAAATATGTTCCTGATCCTGACGCTGTTGCTCATCGCCATGGTAATGATTTGGTAATGATTCGCTATGCAGAGGTGCTATTAAACCGCGCAGAAGCATTAAACGAAATTAATGGTCCGAATCAAGAATCTATCGATTTGATTAACCAAGTTAGAGCAAGAGCCGGTATTGCAAATCTTTCAGTTGGTGACTTTGGTTCTAAAGAAGCATTACGCGATGCTATACTTCAGGAACGAGGTTGGGAATTTGTAACAGAAGGACTGAGGAGAAGAGATTTAATCAGGCATGGAAAATTAATTGAACGGGCGAAAGCCAGAGGAGTAAATGCACAAGCACATCATGTGTTGTTTCCAATTCCACAAGCAGAAATTAATTCTAACCCTAATTTGGAACAGAATACAGGGTATTAGAAATAGATATTCATAAAAGGAGCCCAGATAAGGGCTCTTTTATGAGTGTTAAATGAATCACAGATGAAAATAAAGTTGATGATTAGAAAACATAGCGTTTATACTGCAATGGCGAAAAAGAGCGAAAAACTTTGTTTGTCACTGCCCGTAAAGGGAGTTTATACCTTAAAAATGAAAGTGAAAGGTGTGGATTAGGAAAGTAATCAGTGATCAGTGATCAGCTCCGGTTCACGGTGAAACAAAGGGCATCAAAATTAATTTTGATGCCCTTTGTCTTTCTTAACTGTAAACTGTGACCGAACACTGCCTGCTACTTCACCTCCCAGTCATCGGTTCTAAATGAAGATGCCGGTAGTCCTTCGTTATTAAACAATTCACCAACTACATAGTTATCAAATGCATAACGAACAGCAACAGGTTTATCAACCAATGGTGATGTTACCGAAATTCCTTTACGCGTAATTTGTGCGTTTGCTGGATAAAAGCGCTTGTCTTCTCCCGCAATTTTAAAGTTTGTCAGTTCTTTTCCGAATGTTGTTAATCCGTGTCTTGCATGTCTGAAAGCAAGTTTGGCAACACTTCCTTCTATGGTCATCTTATCAAGTTTCGGACCGGAAAACTCAAAACCATTCATGCCATAGGTTTTTGAAAGTGCCAAATAAGCCAATCTTTCACCAGCAGCTGCTTTATTGGCAGGGTGAATACATCTTTCTTCGCCAACATCCATTAAGCATGCCATGCCAATATTTTCTATTGCAGTTGACGCGTTTAATTGTGCTTCACGCAGAAAAGCTGAGTTCACCCCATTCCCATATTCGAACGGCGCAATCTGGCAATAATAAAACGAGAAGTCTCCAATTCCCCATTCAGCCCGCCAGTTCTCGATTAATCCGGGCATCAGTTTTTCGTATTCTTGTGGTTCATTTCTATTAGATTCGCCCTGGTACCAAATTCCACCTTTAATCGCATAACCAACCATCGGAGAAATCATGGCATTATACAATACAGTTGGCTTTTGTTGATTATACGCCTCTTTTGATGTTTTATCGGGAAGATTTACCCAATCAAATTCCTTAAACCCGTTCTCACTAATCCATGGCTCAATTCTGGTTCCTCCCCAGGCCGAACATATCAAACCAACCGGTACATCCAAGGTCTCTTGTAGCATCTTTCCGAAAAAGTAGGCTGTTGCACTAAAATTACCAACATTATCAGGTCTGCATTCAAGCCATTCACCTTTAAAATCTTTTTGCGCTTCAAGATTTTTATCACGCTCTATTGTAATTAATCGAATTGAGTTATTTGTGGAAGTAGCGATAGCTTTATTTGAACCTAGAACAGGTTGATTAAAGTAACCATTCATTATCATTTGCATGTTCGATTGGCCCGAGCAAACCCAAACTTCACCAATAAGAACATTGTCAAGTGTCATTAATTCACCATCTGATATAGTGATTTTATATGGGCCACCTGCTTCTGGCGTAGTAACTTTTTGCTTCCATTCTCCATCAGAATTAGCTTTAGTAGAATATGTTTTGTTATTCCATGAAGTTGTAATTTCTATTGTACTGGTTTTTGCGGATTTACCCCAAATTGCCGCATCAGTTTGTTGTTGCAATACCATGCCGTTGCCAAAAATGGCAGGTAGGGTAACTTTGGCATACAGTGCACCCGAAAATAGAATAAGTGCCAAAAAGAGAAAGGAAATTTTTTGTAACATAATTTAGTGGTATTAGATTTTTTATGAAGAACAAATATATCAAAATAGATTTTCTAATAGCAACTGAAATGGTATTCGACTATTTTTTTCTAAGTTTAAGGACATTTCTAAACCAATACAAATGCAAAGAAGAAGTTTTATCCAGAAGTCGACGATAGCCACAGCTGGAATGGTAACAGCATTTCATATTCCGGCAGCCGCACAAAACCGTAAGTTGAAAATTGGATTAATAGGAGCCGGTTGGTATGGAATGGTGATTACCGAAGCCGCATTAAAAGTGGGTGGAGTTGAAGTGGTGGCCGTTTGCGATATCGATACCGAACATTTAAAAAACAGTGTGGATAAGCTGGAAAAACTTCAGGGAAGCCGCCCGGCGGAATTTAAGGATTACAATGATTTGCTTGATGTAAAAGGATTAGAAGTTGTAATGATTGGTTCGGTGCCTCATTGGCATGCCTTGCATTTTATAGCTGCTTGCAAAAAAGGACTTGATATTTACTGCGAAAAACCATTGGCTTACGATGTCCATGAGGGAATGGCAATGGTTAAAGCTTCCGAAAAAGCGGGCAACATTGTTCAAATTGGTTTTCAGCGCCGCCAGAGTAAGGCCTTTGCCAAAGCGAAAGAGTTAATTGCTTCAGGTAAAATTGGCAAAGTACGTCAGATTGGAGCGCAAATTCATTACAGTCCGGGAGTAGGCGATTATTCGGTTCAGGAACCACCTGCCTCGCTCGATTGGGAAACATGGTGTGGTCCGGCACCAAAACTGGATTACCGTCCAAGTATTGGCCACAAAAAATGGCGTCTGGAAAAGGAATATGGCAATGGGCACCTGGTTGACTGGGGTATTCACCACATCGATATTATTCGTAAAATTATGGATTTAGATATGCCAACTGCCTTTCAAAGCAATGGTAGTCTCGAAATTTTGAAAGACAAAATTACAACACCCGATACGTTAAATGCCACTTTGCAATTCGATGGTCTTCCGGTTATTTGGCAACATCGATTATGGGGAACCGGCGATTTTAGTACACAATATAATAACGGCATTTTCTTTTATGGCGAAGCCGGAACTTTATTTGCGTCGGATAATAAACTGATTGTAATGCCCAAAGGAAAAAATGCTCAACAAGAGGTATTTGAGATAAAAACACCGGAAGCACAGGAAAATCATGTGGCTAATTTTCTGGAGGCAGTAAAAGCACAAAAAAGTAGTATGCTTGATTGTAAGATTCAGGATGCATTTAAATCAACAGCAACGGTTCAGTTGGCAATGGCCTCGTACTACACCAATAGTAAAGTGGTTTGGGATGCCAATAAGTTGACTGTAGTTGATAATCCTGCAGCTTCAAAATTGCTTGAAAGGCCTTATCGTAAAGGATACAAAAGACCAAAAGTGTAGACTAATTTATCCGTATTATTCATCATAATTTGTTGCCTTTTTGCGCTAATATGACTGAATTATGCCTAGTTCATGATAAAATAAGGTAAGTGATGGATAATTACCGCACATTCACTAATTCCCGAATAGTATACTTTTGATTTCTGTAAGTTGAAAAAAGATTGACAAAATTAAAATATACAGTTATGAATTTTGGATACCATAAATTGTACATCGACGGAAAACTCGTTGATGCAGAAGACCATAAACGTCAAGAAGTTATTTGTCCTGCCACGGGGGAGGCCATTGCCGAAGTTGCAAAAGCGGGAAAAGAAGATGCTGAAAAAGCTTTGGTAGCTGCCGAAAAAGGATTTAGATATTGGTCGAAGTTGCCGCTTGCCAAACGCACCGAGTGGATGCTTAAACTGCGCGAGGAAGTTTTGAAGAATGATGATTTGCTTCGTCAGGCGATGGTGCACGAAATGGGAAAAACCTACGAAGGAGCAGCCGAAGATATTGAAGCAGTTGTGAATGGTTTAGAGTGGTATCCGAATGCCATGAAAAATTATCGCGAAGAACAAATTCCGGATTACGAGGGTACACATACACATAAAATGATTCATCAGCCAGCCGGAATTGCAGTGGCTTATCTGGCTTGGAATTTTCCTTTGTTAAACGTTGGTTTTAAACTGGGACCTGCTTTAGCTGCCGGCTGTAGTTTAATTATTAAACCATCTGCCTTATCGCCATTGTCGGCTTATCTTATGGGTAAAATAATGCACGACATCGATTTTCCA
>JAUVDE010000399.1 GCA_030595485.1 Draconibacterium sp. | reverse complement strand
ATCAGCCTTTTCAATCAACCAATTAAATATTGCTTCGACTGGTTGCCTGACTTTGGAAACCGCTGTTGAAAATAAATCATTAGCTGCTTTAATCCTTTGTTTTATTACTTCGGGCATCCCTTTTACTGCTTTTATTGCATTAGCAATTTAACTCTTGATTCGCATTAATTACTAAAATCTCCATTACTATTTGACAGTAATACTATTTTATTCATTTCTTCTTTTGTTATTCCTGCTTTCAACTTGCAGCTTATAAATTATTTCTAATTCCATGTACATCTAATTTGTTACAGATTAAACGAACAAAATTTATTTAGGATTCCATAAAATATTGGAGATGTACAATTGTGCATCTCCAATATTTTCTTTTATTCGAGAGAAAATTCTCCTTGCAAGCCTTCATCTGAGTTTGGTCCAATCCAAACATCAAAATCACCGGGTTCAATCACATAATCATTTCCGTTGAAAAACGCCAAATCCTCTGGCTCAATTAAAAAAGTTACTTTCCTTAAATTGCCTGGTTTCAAATGTACTTTTTCGAATCCTTTTAATTCTTTTATTGGGCGTGTAATACTTCCCACCCTATCGCGCACATAAAGTTGAACAATCTCTTCGGCCTCATAATTACCTGAATTTCTAACATCAGCCGAAACCGTTAGCGTTCCGTTTGCTTTTAATTTTGCGTCAGACATGCTAAAGTTCGAATATTGAAACTCGGTATAAGTAAGACCATAACCAAATGGCAACAAAGGTGCAATTCCGTAATCGAGGTGCATGGTTTTAAATCCTAACGAAAGTTGTTTCGAGTTTCGCGGAATGTCATCAATATGCGTAAAGTCTTCGGGAGATGAAGGACGTCCACCATTTTTACGATAATAGTAAAACGGAATTTGTCCGGCACCTTTAACAAAAGTTACCGGTAATTTACCCGATGGAGAATAGTCTCCAAACACTAAATCGGCAAGTGCCGGTCCGGCCATTGTGCCACCATGCCATGCATATAAAACGGCATCGGCCATGTTAATTTCATCACCAATCCCCAATGGTCTTCCGGCCATTACAACCAACACCAGCGGTTTTCCTGTTTTCTTCAATTCAATTAAAAGTTCTTTCTGAACACCCGGAAAATCTATAATACCACGCGAATTTGCCTCGCCTGACAAACAAGATTCTTCGCCGGCAAAGAACAATATTGCATCCGATTTTCTTGCTGCATTTATTGCCTCTTTAAATCCAGCGGTCGATTTATCGCGGCTGTATTCCATCCCTGCAACAAAATTCATTCTTTTACCAAGCAAATTCTCAATGGCTACTTTTGGGGTAACCGAGTCATCTCCATTACCATCAAAAACCCAGGTTCCCATTTGGTTATGAGGTGCATTGGCTAATGGTCCAACAACAGCTAGTGAACGAATATCTTTAGGAAGCGGAAGTGTATTACTTTCATTTTTAAGCAGAACAATACTCTTTCTTGCCATTTCGCGAGCAACTTTTAAATGAGAAGGTGCTAATATTGTATCAACCGACACGTGCTGCGAAACCGGTTTTGTAAACAATCCCAATTTCATTTTTACACGAAGTATATTTGCCACACGTTCGTTAATTACTTCTTCCGAAACCTTTCCTTCTTCAACCAAAACTTTTAGGTTTTCGGCATAAGTAGTGGTTGCCATTTCCATGTCAACACCTGCATTAACAGCAATTTCGGCAGCATGTTTTCTATTAGCTGCGTAGCCATGAGAAATCATTTCTTCAATTGATGCCCAGTCGCTAACTACCGTTCCATCAAAACCCCATTCATCGCGAAGTATCGTTTTTAAAGTGAACTCGTTACCCGAAGTTGGCACACCATTTAAATCGTTAAAAGCCGACATAAAAGTAAGTGCCCCTGCATCTTTTGCAGCTTCAAACGGGCGTAAATGAACATTTCTTAAAAGTGGCTCAGTAATATAAGTTGTATTATAATCACGTCCGGCTTCACTCATTCCGTAGCCCACAAAGTGTTTGGCACAAGCAGCCACAGCAGTTTGATCGTTTAAATCGCCTTGAATTCCTTTTACCATTGCACTTGCATATACAGAAGCCAAGTAGGGGTCTTCTCCACAGCTTTCTGCAATTCGTCCCCAGCGAGGATCCCAGGTAACATCAATCATTGGCGCAAAAGTCCAGTTTATTCCCATGGACGAAGCTTCAACTGATGAAATTCGCATCGATTTTTCAATCAGCTCAGGTTCCCACGATGATGCCATTGCCAATGGAATTGGAAAAATAGTACGGTAACCGTGTATTACATCACGACCGAAAAGTAGCGGAATTCCATGTTTACTTTCCTCAAGAGCAATACGTTGCAGTTCAGAAATACGGTCGGCTCCCATAACGTTTAAGAACGACCCTACTTTACCTTCACGGACTGCCTTTATCAGGTCGTCATCGTTTGGGTAGAAACCATCAAAAACCTGCTGCATCTGTCCGATTTTATCTTCAATGCTCATATTTGCCATTAACTCCTGAATATCCTTCTCAAGCGTTGAAACCGACTCCTGTGAACCCTTATCGCAACTACTGATTAGAAGTCCAATCAACAATAACACTGATAAATATTTTTTCATTATTCCTGTTTTAAAAAGTTCTTTCTATTTGTTATTAGTACACAGGTTGATAAACCCGAACATAATCGATTTCCATGGTTTGCGGAAAAATTGAATCATCAATTCCCTGAGCTCCTCCCCAATTACCGCCTACGGCAATATTCAGGATAAAGAACTGTGGACTATCGAATGGCCAGTTATCTTCTGTTTTATTTGAAGGAGCATATTTGTGAGTTACATTATCGGGAGAATCGGTATAAAAAATAATTTCCTTTTCGGTCCAGATTACGCCATAAACATGAAAATCTTCTTCGGCTGTTTCCAGTGTTTTACTGCTTCCATTGCCATTGGCTCCAGAGCCCGAAGTTGTATGAACAGTGGCATGTATTTTATTTGGGTCGTAACCCACGTATTCCATTATATCTATTTCGCCACAAGCAGGCCAACTTACTGTGCTAATATTTCCGCCAAGCATCCAAATGGCCGGCCAAATACCACGCCCCGAAGGAAGTTTTGCCCGAATCTCCATTTTGCCGTAGGTAAACTCTTGTTTTCCCTTGGTAATCATTCGGGTTGAAGTATACGAACCAACAGTCTGCTTATCGTCAACCTTTTCAGCGGTAAGAATCAGCATTCCATCTTTTACCTCAACATTATCGCCATTGGTATAATTTTGAAGTTCGTTGTTTCCCCAGCCGTTTGAACCGGTTTCAAATGTCCAATCGTTTGTGTTAACACTAGTGCCATCAAATTCATCGGCCCAGGATAAAACAAAGCTGGAAACATAATTCAGATCGTCTTCGGCGATGGTAATACTT
>JAUVDE010000115.1 GCA_030595485.1 Draconibacterium sp. | reverse complement strand
TTTTTTAAACCACTTATCAATTCAGAATCAGTATTTAATTTTTTAGTTAGCAACCGAAAGCGTTTATTGTTTAGTAGATGCAAATATGGAAAATTAATGAATGCTTCCAACACGTCATTGAAAAAAGGATGATAATATATGTTTTGAAGTGCAATATATAGCTGGTAGTAGTTAAGCTTCAAAAAAACATCAACTTATAATTTCTACCGAAGTATAAGGAAGTTTAATTTTGGTACAAGCTCTCAATTGATTTAAAAGTTTTTCTTATTGTTTTGAAGGAATAAAGTCATTCAAATTATTAATTTGCTCAAGTGTTGATTTATATTCCACCTGTTGTTCCAAATTAATTGTCTGGCTTTCAGTAAAGCCAATTTCATTATTGAACTTTTCGTGGACTTGTCTCTTTTAAAAAAGCCCGCACATATTTTGGTAAGCTAATTAACAGGCTCTACAATAAAAGTAAATTCGTAATCATTAAATGGAATTCTGTATTTTTCAATTGGCAAAGCCCCCCAGGTATTAATACATCCCAGTCCCATTTGTTTTAAGTCGATTGAAAGTACCGTCATGTCTTGTTCTACCAACTCTCCTGAATGGCGTTGTTCTTTGGCCTCAAAGTCGTCCAGATCATTATTTGTAAAATGAAGCGCTGAAGCACTAAATGGAGCATCGCCATATATTTTCACACCCTGTCCTGCTCTGTTGGTAAGTTTCCACCAGCGGATATCGGATTTTGTTCCGGTCTCTTGTGGACGAATGTATGGAAAAAACTGTTCGGAAACAGTTTGCTTGTAACGACCAACAAAGGCACTTGTTTTCCGGTCAACATAATTCTCAACCGGCCCCCGACCGTAATATTCAATCTGGTTAAATAGTTTATTAAATGAAAGCTGCATTCCAAATCGTGGCAAAATTTCTTTTGCGTTCACATCCTCAGGAGCAATCATTTTCTGGGTAACTTTCATTTTCCCTTTGGCATCAATCTCGTAAGTTAGTTCCAGTGAAGCATCCAGTTCAGGCAGAGTATAACTTGCTGTCACCAGTGCATTGCCCTCGACAGTGCCTGCATCCAACGTTTTTAAACGAATCAGTGGATTTCTCCATTTCGCCAGTTTGCGTTGCAGTTGTGCCCCATAGTCGTTATCTGTTCCACCACGCCAGAAATTGGGTTTTACTTTTTCGCCATCCTTTAAAAACTGCTCTCCTTTATTTGAATACCCAACAATAAAACCTGTTTTCTGATCAAATTCGATGTTTGTATCGCCAGCTTTTACCGAAACCAGATAGCGTGTTTTTTCCAGCAAAACCTCCGAATTACTTTTAGCCAAATCCAATTCAGGGAAATTATAGCTTGTAACAGGCAACTGCTGGCGAGCCACAATATGACCAGCAGGCACCATACCCTCCTGTACTTTTGTTTTGTAATAAACTTCAATAAAACGCTCTTTTGTTGAAGGTTTTAATAAATATCCCAATTGAAGAGCTTCTGTTTTCTGAGGAGCAATATTCAAGTTGCTAATAACGCCCTCCTTTATCGATGTTCCCTCTTCTACCAGGCGCCAATTCAGCTGAATATTATCAAGCGAAGCAAAAAAGTTTTCGTTATAAATTTTAATCTTTCCAGTGGCAAGATCTACCGGTGTGGTCCAGATTGACTGTTGCACCATGGCCACTTCGTTGAAATGAGGATTCGGTTCACGATCAGGATTTATTAAACCGTTGCTGTTAAAATTATTATCCGACGGAAGCCCCTTTCCATAGTCGCCCCCATACGTATAAATCATTTTTCCATCGCGATATTCGCGTAAGGCCTGATCGACAAAATCCCAGATAAAACCACCCTGCAGGTTATCGTACTTGCGGTAAAGATCCCAGTACTCTTTAAATCCTCCCATGGAATTTCCCATGGCATGGGCATACTCACATTGAATAAGTGGCATGCGCTGGTCTCCCTTTTTGCCATAATTTTCAAGCCCATCGTAACCCACATAAAATGGCACATAAATGTCAGTATGCATCTTCATTCCTGGGCGTTGATATTGAACCGGACGAGTTGAATCTATCGCTTTCATGGCTTTATAAGCTTCCTCAAAACAAATGCCATCGCCCGACTCGTTTCCCATGGACCATATAATTACCGAAGGAGTATTTTTATCCCTTTGTACTAGTCGGGTAGCACGCTGCATATGGGCGGGAATCCAATCCTCCATTTGTGCGATTTTCTCATATCCATGAGCTTCAATATTAGCTTCGTCAACTACATAAATTCCATATTTGTCGCACAATTCATAAAAGTAAGGGTCGTTGGGATAGTGGCATGTACGAACAGCATTTATGTTATTCATTTTCATAATTCTCACATCCTGTTCCATACGTTCTTTCGACACATAATATGCATGATCGGGATCTGCTTCATGGCGGTTTACTCCTTTTATCAGAATTGGCTGGCCGTTAACAAGCAAAAGTCCTTTTTTAATCTCCACCTTTCGGAAACCAACACGCTGCGGAATTACTTCGATAGTTTTATTATTTTTATTTTTGAGCCTAAGCGTTAAATTATAAAGGGTTGGAATCTCGGCACTCCACTGTTCAATATTTTTTAATGTAGCAGTAGCCACAACACTGCTTGACTCATCCAATATTTTTTTATCGCTCCATACCACTTTACCTGCACTGTTTTTTAATTCTAGTTCCACCGTGGCACCTTGTTGTTCTGCAGCGTTATTATCGTCAAAATCGACAGTTACACTAAATAAGCCATTCTTGTAATTCTTATCGAGATCTGCAACAACGCTTATATCGTTTATGTGAAAAGGGTCGCGTGCATACATGTACATATCGCGCGATGTTCCGGCCAAACGCCAAAAGTCCTGTAACTCCACAAAAGTTCCGTCACACCATCTGAATACCTGGAATGCAATAAGATTTTCTCCTTTTTTCAGATAAGATGTAATATTAAATTCAGGTTCCAGTTTGCGATCTTCACTATAACCTACAAATTTTCCGTTCACCCATAAATAAGCACACGATGAAACAGCTCCGAGGTTTATAAAAACCTCTTTCCCATCCCAGTTGGTAGGTATATCAATGGTTCGCCGGTACGATCCCACATAATTCTCTTTTTCTGGCACTCTAGGTGGCTCAGGCTTCATAATGTAGTCCCAGGCAAAACGCGAATTTACATACACGGCCTCACCATAGCCATTTACTTCCCAAATTCCGGGTACCTCAATTTTATCCCATTGCTTATCATCAAAGTCGGTGGAGAAAAAGGTTTGTGGTCGAAGGTTGGCATCTCTTACCCAGTTAAAATTCCATAAGCCGTTAAGTGACATAAAATTTTCAGAAATCTCTTTTACATTTTCTTCGGCTTTGTCACTATTCTCATAGGCAAAATAAGAAGCATGCATAGGAGCACGGTTAATTGAATTAACCGCAGGATCGTGCCACTCGGTAAACGACTGGCCTACTGCACAAAATGTAAGAAAAAAATAGCTGATGGCTAAAAAAAGACTTTTATACATGATATGTTATTATTGATTTCTAATTACAGCGGGGTTAGTTCTCCGCTACTTGCAGCACAAATTTAATAAATTTGTAAAGGTGAGAAAGTACGTTTATACACAAGTCCCATAATGTTTCAGTTTTATTGTAGCATTATGTTTGTCATGCCAAGTTTAGGTGAGTTGTTTTCATTCCTTATTAATTTTGAACTATAAGGTAATAAAGCTTGGTAATATGGATTCTCGCCATCTCTTCTTTTAAATCCAAAGCATGTTGAACATTCGGCTCTCCATTTGCCTTGTCTTTTTCAATAAACAAGTCAACATTTAATAAACCAGCCTCATTCATTTCCAGTTTGTTTATAGAAGTACACTCTCACCATCTTTGCAATTCAAGCTAAGATTTGTACTTTCCCAAGCTAAAAACGAAACAAATCGACACATGAATACAATAGACTGGATAGGATTTATTGGTGTAAGTCAAATACTTTTAGCATATATTCTGAATGTGGCGGGCCGCATCAAAAAGAAAGATTTATCATTTATACTTTTGAATTTGATTGGGGCAAGTCTGGCTTGTCTGGCATCGGTATTAATGAATTACATCCCTTTTATAATTTTGGAAGGTGTTTGGGCTTTGGTCTCACTCTATTCCTTATTAAAATCTGAAAAATGGCAGGCGAAACAAATTTAGCACAACTACTAAAAGGCATGACTCCCAAACTGAACGAAGGAGAATATGTATTTATTTCGATAAAAGACATAAATGTAATCGATAGAAAAGACACGCTTTGTGAGTTTAAAGAAAAGGAAGGTGTTACCATTGTGCTTGCCAGTGAAAAAGCCGACGAGTTAAAACTCTCTTATGAATATGTTGCCTCGTGGATTACCTTAAGCATTCACTCGGCACTGGAAGCAGTGGGTTTAACTGCAGTATTTTCTTCAGAGTTGGCCAAAAATGGTATAAGCTGCAATGTAATATCGGGTTATTATCACGACCATATTTTTGTTGCTAAAAAAGATGGAGAAAAAGCCTTCCAGATTTTAAGTGCACTAACTGAAAGATAGTGTTAAGCCTTTGGTTTTGATTCCAGCTATCAACAAAAAAGGGTGTCTGCGCAAAAAACTATGGCAAACACCCTCTCAATATTTTATTATTCTCTTACAATCCTTTTTTCAGGAATGCTTTAAATTCATCATCCTCAAAAGTTACTCCCATTCGGTGTTCTGTTCCGTCGGGCTCAATAATTACGTGATAAGGAATACTGTTGGTTTCGTACTTCGAAATTTGCAAATCGAGGTTCTTTTTACCCAAAGTCTTTTTTACTTTTCCATCAATTGAAGAAGTTACCCATTCGTTCTCTTCCAATTTTATTCTATCATCGGTATACAAACCAACGATTACATATTTTTCAGACAATATTCGAAGTGCTTCAGGATCTTCCCAAACCGAGTCTTCCATCTTTTTACAGTTAGCACATGCATGTCCTTTAAATACCACAAACAGAGGTTTATTCTGCTCTTTTGCACATGCTAGTCCCTGTTCAAAATCGAAATAACCGGGCAATCCTTCCGGCAAATGCAATTTGTCACCATACTTAGGAGTTCCGCAAAGTTCTGCCTGTTGCACATTAGAAACCTGTCCTCCAGAAAAGTTTGAAACATACGAATCTTCTGTTTCCGGCGGGATAAGTCCTGAAACAGTTTTAAGTGGAGCACCTAACAAACCGGTAAATAAGTACACTACGAATGTAAACGTTACAATGGCTAGAAATAATCTACCCACACCAATAAAAGGCAAGTCACTGTCGTGCGAGAACTTAATTTTTCCAATAAAATACATTCCAAGCAAGGAGAATATCACCATCCAAATTGCCAAATATATCTCACGATTTAATAATTCGAAACCATATACCTGATCGATATTACTTAAGAATTTTAAGCCAAAGGCAAGCAATACAAATGCAAACACAACTTTAATTGCATTTAACCAACCACCCGATTTCGGTAATTTATTTAATGCTGATGGGAATACTGCCAGTAAAGTAAATGGTGTTGCAAATGCCAATCCAAAGAAAAACATTCCAATTAAAGGACGCATACCCCCATCTTGAACCGCTTCGATAATTAATGCCCCAATAAAAGGACCAGTGCAAGAAAAGGAAACAATTACCGTAGTAAGCGCCATGAAAAATGCCCCCATAATACCGCCTTTATCTGCTTTTGAATCGGTTTTGTTTACTAAACTACTTGGTAGCACCATTTCAAAAGCTCCGAAGAAAGAAATTGCAAACACAAGGAACAATACAAAAAACAATAGGTTTGGAACCCAGTGTGTACTTAGGATGCTTCCCACATTCGGACCAAAAATACCAACCGAAAACAACGCTCCGAGCAAAGTGAAAATAGCAACTATAGAAACCCCGAAAAAGATTCCTGTCCGAATTGCTTTTCCTCTGTTATCACTGCCACGCATAAAAAATGAAACGGTCATTGGTATCATCGGAAATACACAAGGTGTTAAAATAGCAGCAAAACC
Source organism: Draconibacterium sp. (assembly GCA_030595485.1). Taxonomy (GTDB): domain Bacteria; phylum Bacteroidota; class Bacteroidia; order Bacteroidales; family Prolixibacteraceae; genus Draconibacterium. The sequence continues at coordinate 2,925 of JAUVDE010000115.1, read as the reverse complement.
GGCTAATGCGGAAATTAATATGAATAACCACAATGTTTGTCCACTTCCCGTACCTGAATCATTTGTTTCGGTATCGATGTCTGCTTCCGTAGTGCTTGCTGCAGCACTCCCCTCATTAAACTTAAACGAAAATTCAACTTCCTCTGGCGGAGTACAAGTTTCATCGTTACAGCTCATAAAAAGAACATATCCTTTTAATTCAACCGGACCAGATGACGTAAGTTTTATCTTTTGGATTAAAATTGCCTTATCACCAAAATAGCCAACTTTCATTTGAAATGTCTCATCAAAATGAATCTCAGGCTCCGGATTTTTCTGAATGTCGCCTATTTTTTCAAATAATGTTGAATCTTCAAAAACAAAAGTTGTGGCAATTGGTCCACCTTCAGGCAAATAGGTATCATACAAATGCCATCCTTTATCAATGGTTGCGGTAAAGATTAAATCAACCTCATTTCCATTCTGTTTCGAATCAAATGTCCAGGTTGTTGGATTTACCATCTGAGCACTGGCAACCATTGCTACCATTGCCAACGTAAACATTAAAAATACTTTTCTCATTCTATTTATTTTTTATAATCGATTTATTACGTAAGTATAACTCAAGTATGAAAACGACTAGTTAAGGTATCCTCGCGATAAGTAAATAGTATAACTTAACATCGTTCGCATTTTTAAAGTAAAACACAAATTTACATCACAAAACAAAAGAAATGGTATTTAGTTGATAAAAAACTGATTAGTACGGGGTTGAAATTGGGACTAGACCCCCCTTTAAAATGATTAATTAGTGGGGAGCGAGTATTGGATATTGAGTACTGGTAATTGAATATTAAAATATTAAGTATTGTGCAATTGGTTTCGTTAGGTATTTCCCAGAACTCACCTAAGGCACTAATTCATTGAGCATTACCTTTTACTTAACCCTGTAATATTCAACAGCCTCTTTCCGATTCGATAGCTGTAACTGTTTGTAAATACTATTAATATGTGTTTTAACAGTACTTAATTCAACATAAAGTTCTTTCGCAATTTCTTTATTCGTCTTTCCCTCAGCCAATAATTTTAGTATTTCCTGTTCTTTTATAGTTAAATTGGAAAATGAACTATGAGATTTATTGTTCTCGACTTCGGCTAGTGCCATTTTTTTCCTCGAATTAGCAATCAACGCAATCATTAGTACAACTAATATAAGAATGAGAACACTCTGCCCAATCAATAGATTATCTTTCCATTTGGGTTGAACACCGGGTATTTCACAAACCAAATCTCGAAAACCAATAAGTTTCTCCAGTAGTTCGGTGTATGCTTGAGTGTAATGTGCTCCCGGGTACTGTTCATTTATACGTTTCTGAAAACCGAAATAAAACTCGCTATTGCGTAAAAAATCGGTATCCTTTTCATCCAAGTGATACAGTGCATACAAACCCACTAAACTATTAGGAACCGAATTGGCAAAGTTTTTAATGTAGTTTTCTAAATCCTGGCTTAGAAAATCATGTTTTGCTTCTGTTATATCGTTCGAGAACTGCAGCATTCTTTGCGCTAATTCCCTGTCGAAAGTCAAAATAGCATTGTTATCTTCGGAACCTTCAATTCGCTTAATAACAAAAGTATTGTCTTCAATTGTTGCATCCAGCTCAATTTCCGAATGTTGATCTAATAATAGGTGTTGAAAATTACGATGAGCTGATGTATTAAACTCAACCGACGAATTATTTCCTCTTACCAGGTACAAGCGGTAAAAACGGGCATCTTCAGGAATACTTGTTGTTTGAATGGAAAATGTACCATCAGGTTGAATAAATGTTTCGGCAATTACAAATTCGGGAGAGGCTACAAATAAATTATCGGGAGAATTTAGCGAAGCCAAATACACCACCGGTTGCCAATCGTCTTGCAAACTAATAGTTCCTTTTATTTCCATTGCTTGCGCGGGAAATGAAACAATAATTGCCAACAATAGGTAAACCAGTTTTTTGAAATTCATTCGAGTTAGTTTAATTCCTACTGCGAAAATAAAAAAAAGCCGCTCTATTCGAACGGCTTTTCTTTTATAAAATAATTTCTTCCAAATCTTCGTCATAAAAATGGTATTCCAAGAAGGAATACGAACTGACAGCTTCAATATTTACACGCTTCAGATATTTAAAGAACCAATTGTTCTGATAACTCCTGAAACCTTTTGTCAAATAAGCTGCCACAAAGGGATGAACTTTTAATTGTAATTTTTTCTTGTTCAACTCCTTTAGTGCATATTTTACTTTACCGTCAATTTCGTCGGCAAATAAAACTGTAGGCACAATTTTACCGGTTCCTTTGCAAGTTGGACAGTTCTCAGCTGTTTCAATGTTCTCCTCGGGGCGAACGCGCTGCCTGGTAATTTGCATCAGGCAAAACTTGCTAAGTGGTAAAATGTTGTGCTTGGTCCGATCGTCGGCCATAATCTCCTTCATGTGATCATTCACTTTCTGGCGATTGGCGGCGACGTGCATGTCGATGAAATCAATTACTATGATTCCACCCATGTCTCTCAACCGTAATTGTCGTGCTACTTCGTCACAGGCGGCCAGGTTTACTTCCAGAGCATTTTTCTCTTGGTCGTTTCCGGCGCGTGCGCGGTTACCACTGTTAACATCAATTACATGAAACGCTTCGGTATGCTCAACAATTAAATAGGCACCATCTTTAAATGAGACAGTTTTCCCAAACGACGCCTTAATTTGTTTATCAACCCCAAAGTGGTCGAAAATTGGCTGGCGCCCTTTGTAGTACTTAACAATTTTTCTTTTGTTAGCTTGAATGCTACCTATGTAATCGGCAATTTCGCTACTAACCGATTGGTTGTTCACAATAATACTGTTAAAGTCAGGATGATAAATATCGCGCAACATAGCAGTTGTTCGGGTAATCTCGCCAATAACC
>JAUVDE010000202.1 GCA_030595485.1 Draconibacterium sp. | reverse complement strand
TCTTTCCACGAGGTATATTCTTTGGTTTCAATTCCCTTTGAAATAAGGTAGGTAAGTTTTTGTTCTTCGCGTTTAACAGGAGTAGCTTCCGGTGCATCTTGCTCTATTTCTTCCTGTACTTGTTCAATCCGTTTTGTTTTCCTGTAGTACACAACCCGCTGATTGGGTTCCAACAACACTTCGTCATTCTTTTTCTTTTCGAATGAAGTACGGGTTACGCCAATACTTCCCTCAATTAAAGTGGTTTCAATGGTTCCTTCCTCGGGATACGACTTTACATTAAATGCTGTACCGTAGGCTTTTATATTTAACTCCGAAGTTTTGACAAGAAATACTTTTGAGGTGTTTTTAAATACATCGAAATAAGCTTCACCGGTTAAATGCACAAGCCTGTTTTTTTTGCCAAATTCAGTTGAATACTTTAGGTTACTTCCGGCATTTAGCCAAATAGTTGTTCCATCGGGTAAAGTAACTTTCGATTTAGCTCCGGGCGGGGTATTTATTTCATGATAAGTAAGTTCGGTTGATTGCTGAGTGAAAATAAGGTACGATGCTGCAAACGAAACCATTGCACCCAACACAAATACAGCTGCAACACGTGGCAACCAATACCAGAAACCTAGCGACATTTGAATGGTTTTTCCTTTAGATGTATTAATTCGTTCGCGGAGTTGCATCCATTCCAGCTCAATGGCATCATCTCCCAGAGTTCCGGCCAATTTGGACATATTCCAAATTCTTCTGAAATCTTTAAAATCTTTAAGAGAAGCCGGATGATTTTTTAACCACTCTAACAGGAATCGCTGATCCTCTGAAGAAATATTTCCTTCGAGATAAGCGAGAAAAAGTGTTTCAATTTTTTTGCTCATGATTATAGCTTCAGTTTCTAATAAGGAAATTGAAACCCAAACATCACTTACAGCAAAATGAAATTTTTTATATGTTGGAGAGCAGGTTTTTAAAAATATTAAAAACAGTGAGAATTTTGATGCGAGACCTTTCAAAATTTATTCCGGCATAGTTCCGTCAATGTTTCCTTCGAAAAATGGCCAACTGTGGAATTGCCTGTTAACAGGTTCTTTATTGACAGCTTTTATCACCCAGATGTCCTTTGGTGAATCTAAATCATACTCAATTAAATTACCATTAGGGTGCTTGAATTGTGTATTTAATAATTCCTCATCCGAATTGTTGCTCAAAATTTCACTTAATGCTTTTTCAGCTGAACCAGCACGCACAGGTACCATTATTCCTAATTCAGTATCAGAATAAACTGCCAAGAAAATACTATCTGATATGGAAAACACTTTCCAGTTATCCGAAGTGCTCTCTACTTGTTTTCCTTCCGGGATATGCACTTTACCTTTGGTGCAGGCAAAATCCTGATAAACTCCGGTGTTGTTCCACTTCATAAAATCTTCGCCGGGACCGTACATATGAAAGGTTTCATTTAAATCAGACGCATCATCATCTAAAAACAACGTTATCGGCTTAGGCATAATTAAAGACCGCTTGCCCTGGTTGGCTCCACCAGCCGAAATCAGATAGTCTTTGTGACCCGAGTAGATTCCCGGGCAAGAATTATAACCGTAACCAATTTTCACAAAATAAGGATAGGGTTTTTCCAATGTCCATTCCAATACTTCATCAGGTGGACGATACGACATAAGCGAAGCCCACAAAGCATGATGATGCCCGCGCGATATATTTATCTGGAGTGAATCGTTGTACAGACTTGCCCAAATTTTCAACATTACCGTATGATAATCCAAATCTAAATTGGTTTTAAATTTCTTGCCAAATTTCCTTCGGTACGGCGGAAAATGTTTGAATTTATAGCTACTAAAAGCATATTGCCAATTGATTCTATCCAGAATTTTTTCGGTCAGTCTTTTTATTTCATCGTTCTCGGCAAATTCATTAATATTTAACAAGGAACAATAGGTGTATCCCAAATAAGGCGCAGAGTTAAACTCATAAATTCCATAAGCGTAAATCTCTTCCAAAAACGAGATTAGCGCCTTTTCCACTCCATTATTCTTATTGTCAAACTCGGGAGACTTTTCACCATTTTCTTTCATCCATTGATTTTTCAAATAACGGGAACTCTCAGCCATAAGAATATGGTTTTCCGAATCCTGAATGGGCAAATATGGAACACGCCTAGTAAATCTACTTCCTTGAATGGTAAGGATATTATTAGCCAGATGTTCTCTGGTTTCGGGATATAACAATTCGGGTTTATCATCGAAAAAATAAAGAATGGGTGTGCAGGCCATAGTATTAAAATTGTACCCACCATTAGGATTTAGCAACCAACGAGAGCCCGCAGTTCCGCTTGACTTCTGGCTTAACAAATACCGATTCATTTCGTCTATTCGTTTGCCTGCCGCCAAACTTCCCAAAACTACCCTTGAACCTTTTATCCCAACCTTTTCTCCATCCGTCCATTCTTCGGTTTTACGCGTTGCCCAATGATTAATTATTTCCTCTCTTAACGCGGAAGTAGTGTTATATTTTAATGTGCGTTTATTGGGAACTTTAATATTTCCCTGTTCCAAGGGTTTGGATATTTGCCTGCCAGCACTTTCATTTCTTAAAACAAACGCAATTGCAATAGCGAATGAACATATCACAAATAAGGCTATTATGTTCCAGGTTCGTTTCATTAATTACTATCCTCGTTTAATTCCCAAACTTTAAAATTGCGATATCTAAAATGTGTCCATTTCATCTGACGAAATGCTATTTTTCCGCCTTTTAAAACCGGACCGTATTTTTCCCTATCATCTGTCCAGTCAATAATTTTACGTCCATCTACAAAACAAGTAATGTGTGCCCCCACTTTCACCAGTCTCATTTTATGAATTCCGGTAGACTCCACAGAAATACCGGATTCGCCAATTTGTACTTTTTTAAACCCACTGTTTTTCCGCAAATGTGCCACTTCTTTGGCTCTGGTATCTTTCCCATTAGCGTAGTACGAAATATGATAATTGTTAAAGTATTTGCTTTTGGTGTATTGTTTAAAAGTACCATCGCGCTTTGGAAAGGTAGGGTCGAAAATACTTTCACCATTATTCCCTAAAGCTGAAAAGAATATAATGCATAAGCCAGCATCCGTTTCTTGATTTTGGAGTTCCCATTCAGCAATAAAATTTGTCGGAAAATCTTCCGGACACCAAAATACGTGGTGATCTTTTTCTTTTGGGGAGTAGATGTGCATCCAACTTTCATTAAACTCCGTAACTCCTGGACCTTCCATCACCCAATTTTTAATATCGTTGGGATTTGCAAGCCTGTTTTCATAAATTAGTTTGCCTTTTTTTGCTTCGGTAGTGGAATATGTTTCCGAAGAAATTTCACTAATTGGTTTATTATTTTTAGGATTGTTGCACGATGCAAAAACAAGGCTGCTTAACAGAATTGAAAATACCACAATGTATGTATATTTGAAAAGCTTCATAAAACTAAATTTTGCGAAACACCAATTACCTTGATTTATCATTTTTCCATTTCATTTAAATCTTTCCATAAGCCCAACAAACTGCTCATAAAACCATTGGCTCCGGTTATTGCTTCGTAGTGCTCGCTTTTATTCGATGCTTTTGGCAGTGGCGAAGTTTCATCCATAATTGCTTCAATCGATAATTCTGCATATTCCAATGCCTTGTCCAGAAAACGTCTTTCGCCGGTTAGTTTGTAGGCTTTCCGCATCATTCCAATTACACCCGAATAGTTACTCGGATACAGGATTTTTGCTTGAGGAGTTTCAGCTTTGTAATATTCTTCTGCTGTTAGCATAAAAAGCTCCTTGTATTTTTCAATACCGGTTTCGTTATACCTCCCCAAACAACCGTTCGCTTGTCCGATGCTATTCCCCGCGCCATAACCATTACTCCACATTTGTGTGCGAAATCTGCCACCTTTATGTTCCGAGCGATATTCTCCAGGGACCAAAGTATGTACATGCGCCGATTTTAAAAACCCTAAGCCACCAGCTACAGGGTCGTGGTCGAAACTCAAATAAATGGGATCAGTGGCATCGGCCATTTTTTTCATTCGAACAGCAAAAATATCGGGTAATAATCCCATTGCTTTGTACAGCGAGCCTGCCAAACCCATGCTCTGTCCCAAAGAATATTGGTCGGGAAATTTGGTCGCGTAACGGATTGCCCCACTTTCTGAACTTGTATTTTTTTCGAAATAATTTAGCAAAGTATTTATGGCTTGCAGAAATTCTTTGTTTCCCGTTTCTTTCCATGCTCTTGCCCAAACCTCAATATATTTACCACCATGACCTGGAAAACCTTTACCCCAAAAAGGATAATGCATTAGCGAGTTGGCGTGGCGCGAATACTCACCTGCTTTTTCACCCTCTTTTGCATAAATTTGGTTGTCCCATAAACCCATGGCAAATTTTTCTGCAGCTTCAGGAGTCAAAGCCCAAACCTTGTCCCAATGTCCGTATCCTTTTAATTCGTGCAACCAAAACTGAAATTTCCAATAAATATTTCGCTCTTTAAAAAAGTCCCATCCCATGTGTTCTCCCCACGTCATTAGCTTGGTTGCCGGAAGCTGGCAATTGTTCCAAAACCAGGCAATTCCTTTGTCTGCTTCTACTGCATATCTTTTATCTCCGGTAATTTCACTTAATTCATACATTAAACTATATAAGCCATTTTGTTTCGATGGATTTGCTCCCCGATAAGTCCGGTCTCTATCCCTAATTCCTTTAGGTGCTTTGGGCGGATTGCTTTTATATGCGTTTCCAGTTTCCCGGTCGAGGGCGGTTGCAAACAGCGGAGAATGTTCTTTTCCATACCTGTCACGACCGTTTACAATCATAAACTCAACATACTTTTTCACCATTAAAAAGTACTCGCCTTTTACCGTGTTTTGAAGAATAGAATCCTGAAATTGAGTTTCGGTAAATATCTCATCGGGATTACGAGCTGGTAACATCGAATCATCAACAACATGGTTTTCGATGTAGAAAATACCCAAAGCCAAAAGCAGAATTCCACAAAAAATTGCAAATCCCCAGGCTAATTTTTTTAATATCTTTTTAATCATTTTCAGACTACAAGCTATAACTAGAAATACTTCAACAATCTGCTTTTCAAATCTCTGCCTTTACTTCTGCAACCTTTCCATTGCGGTAGCAGCCCATAAAACAGCGGCCTGCCCATGGAAATTACCCGTACTTGTTGGGCGTGTTAAGTAATGTTTTTTATTGTCTTTTGCATTGGTTCCTACACAAACATTTTCAGTTTCGCCTTTTTCGTCAACGTAGCCAGCCAGTGCATTCCAGGCCCTTTCAATATTAGAAGAATATTTGTCGTACGAAAGCCAACCATTGTCGATTCCCGAAGCTAAACCGTACAAAAACATTCCCGTACACGACGATTCAGGATAACTTTCCGGGTCGTCTAACAATTGATGCCACATGCCATCTTCCCCCTGATAATCCAATAAGGTAATCATCATCTTTTGAAATGCTTCAAGAATAGCCGGATAATGTTCGTGTGTTTCAGGCAGAACCAATAATAGTTCAGTTAATGCGGCGGCGGCCCAACCGTTTCCCCGTCCCCAGAAAAAAGGTGCATCGTCGCGATGATGGAACAAACCATTTGGCTTTTGCAACTTGTCGCAATATACTTTTAACTGCAAAGCAGCACGGTCTAAATAAACCATATCTTTTGTCGATTTGTAGGCTTGCACTTGCAAAGAACCAACCATATACATATCGTCAATCCAAAAACGTGTTAAATCCGTTAGTCCGTCTTCACGTGGATTTTCCCACTCGGCATCGGCTAATTCTTTTGCCAAATCCAGGTATTTTGTATCACCAAACTGACGATACAATTCAAATGGCCAAATTCCGAATACATTATAGTCAACATGACCACGGTGAGGTTTACGTTTTCCTTTGTAAAAAGGAGTGTACCCTTCTTTTATTTGCTCGCTTATGTTTTTATCTTCAATAGCATCAGCAAAAATTAATGCGCCGTAGTAAGTACAAACTTTTTGGTATCTCCATCCAAAACGTCGTTCAACAATATTTTCAACAATCCTTTTTCCTACTTCTTCTGGTTGAACTTCAAGATTTAGTTTTTTCGAATTAGTATTCTGTCCAATCACAGAAATGAATGATGTCAGAAAAATAGTGCAAATAATCAGACTTTTGAAAATTTTAGAATTCATATTATTAGTTTCTTTTATTGTTTCTTTTTAACGTTCGTATTCGTAATATTTGGTAAAATAGTTAGCCGACGATTCCCAACCAATTCCAGGATAAACATAATTTGTTGGCACTTTACCATTTCTATTTGCGTATAAATGTAAATAATATTCGCCCGAAATATTTATCGCCCGAACTGCAACATCCGGTTTTCCAT
>JAUVDE010000332.1 GCA_030595485.1 Draconibacterium sp. | reverse complement strand
GATAAGAAACCTTTTGCTTTTCGGGCCAATTCCTGAATTATTTTTGTTGGGAAAGGGAAAAGTGTAATTGGCCTTAACAAACCAACTTTTAAACCTTTGGCCCTTGCAAGTTCCACTGCTTTCTGACAAACACGCGACGATGTTCCGTAAGCTATAATTATGAATTCAGCATCTTCGCACTGAATGGTTTCGTAGCGTACCTCATCCTCTTCCATTTTGCGGTACTTTTCCTGGAAACGGAGATTGTTCTGCTCCATTTTATCCGAATCCAATTCAAGCGAGGTAATAATATTTTTGCTACGTCCTTTTTTACCGGTTGTTGCCCAATCGCCCCACTTCTCAATAACCTCTTCATCAGTCCATCGAGGTTTAAAATCGGCTAACTCAACTTTTTCCATTGTTTGTCCAATGGCGCCATCGGCCAAAATCATAGCCGGGTTACGGTATTTAAAAGCCAGCTCAAAACCAAGGTCAACAAAGTCGTTCATTTCTTGTACCGACGATGGAGCCAACACAATTAATTTATAATCGCCATGTCCTCCCCCTTTTATACTTTGAAAATAGTCGGCTTGCGATGGTTGAATGGTTCCCAATCCTGGCCCACCACGTTGTATGTTTACAAGCAAACAAGGTAATTCGGCACCTGCAATATATGAGATTCCTTCAGCCATTAAACTAACACCCGGACTCGACGATGATGTCATCACTTTTTTACCAGATCCGGCAGCACCATAAACCATATTTATCGAAGCAACTTCACTTTCAGCTTGCAATACAACCATTCCGGTTTCGTTCCAGGGCTGGCGTGCCATAAGCGTCTCCATCACTTCCGATTGAGGTGTAATGGGATAGCCAAAATAACCGTCGCATCCACAGCGAATGGCAGCTTCGGCAAGCACCTCGTTTCCTTTCATTAATCTAACTTCACCCATATTGTAATTTTTTATTGTCGATTGTTGATTGATTAATGCACTAAGTCAATAATCATAATTGATAAAAATTTGGTTTAGCTCACTTTAACACGGTAAACGATAATACATGTATCGGGGCATACAACACCGCAGTTTGCGCAACCTACACAAGCGTCTGCATTTTCCATGTACGAATAATGATATCCTTTGCTGTTTACCTCTTTGTTAAATGCTAAAACATCGTGCGGACAGGCATCCACACACACGCCGCATCCTTTGCAAGCCTCCTTATCAACAACAACTGCTCCTTTTACTTTTGCCATTTTTAGTAGATTTTCAACAAAATTAACAATCTGAACAACGCAAAATACCTATATAAATCAGGTTCTGAGACTTTTATCTTTTGTGGTTTAAGTTCCTAACTTTAAAGGGATTTTTACTTTCAGATTCGAATTTTATCACATCAATAATTTTTGAGTTCAAACTCTACTGACAAAACTATTTTTTATAACATAAAAGGTACGCAACTATTGTTGCTTTTATGGACTATTTATTCAAAATAGTTGAAAAGTCAACTAAAAGGATGGATAAAAGTAATTTTGAATTGGGTTTTTCGGGAAGCGGATAACTATTTTTAAATCTTACAGTTTGTATAATATCCGCGTTAGAATATTCCGGTGAATGCCCAGATAAGACGCAACATGTTGGCGTTGTAGTTTTTGCGCCAATTCTGGGTATTCTTCAAAAAACTTACGAATACGTTGCTCGGCATTTAAAGACTGAAACGAGTGAATGCGGTCCATAGCTTGAATGTAACTCTCTTCGGCCAGAATACGAACGGTCCGTTCAAACTTATGGTTTGTATCTAATAGATTTTTAAACTCCTCCTTATCAATGAATATCAATTTTGAATCTTCGTAAGCACGAATGGCTTCAGACGAGTCTTTCCCTAAAACAAAACCACGATGATTGCTTACAATAAAGTTATTGGGCGGAAAGAAAAAACGTGAAACCCATTCAGTTCCACTATCAGCCAGGTACGATGCATAAAGGAGGCCATCAGTTAGAATCCCAATTTTAATGTTTTTTTCACCATAATCGATAAATAACTCCCCTTTCTTTAAAAGCATAGGCTCATTCTTTAAATTGAAAGAATCAATTAATTCGAGGGTATGCTCAAAGCGGGAAATTATTTTTTTTTTGTCCATGGTGAAAATGTATTCAGCAGGTGACTATTTGTACAAACTTAAAGTCACCTGCTGAATTATCTAGTTACTAAAATTCTCATTAAACAATCGTAGTCGCTCATCCAGCTTAGGAAATGCCGGAGGCAACACAAACGATACACATGCTCTTACACCTTCTTCTTCGCTGCCTGTGTTATCTAAAGCAATGGCACTTACACCATAATACAGCAAATTAGCTACCAATTCATTTCCGGTCATTCCGGGGTAGTTTATGGTAAAATAAAAACCATCGGCAATGGGTACATCCAGGTCGGTTTTATATACCATTCCAAAGCCATGATTTAAAAACATAGCCTTCATCACTTTAGCACGTTCGCCATAAGCTTTTACGCCTTCAACAAAATTAAACGAACCTTGGTTAACAGCCTCTAACATGGCAGTTAATGCCCACTGAGCCGAGTGACTGGTTCCTGAGGAAAGTGAATACAACAAACGCAAAGTTATAGTAGCACCAAACGAAGTACCCATAAAACGTTCCTGTAAATCAGGATAATCGCGGTTAAACAATTGGTCTGAGATTGCCATTATTCCTATTCGTTGCCCGGCATAAGAAAATATTTTCGAGCTTGAAACAAATAGCATGTAATTATCGGTGTAATTGGCAACTGAAGGTTGAAATGGAGCTTCACCTGGCTTTGAGAAATCAGTACGGAAATCCATACCAAAATAAGCCAAATCTTCCATTACAATAACATCGTATTTATTGGCCAATCCCCCAATTGTTTGCAACTCCTCTTCATTAAAACAAATCCATGATGGATTATTAGGATTGGAATAAACAATGGAATGAATGTTTCCTTTTGAAAGAAACTCCTCCAATTTAGCTTTTAACTTTTCTCCTCTGAAATTAAAAACATCGAAGGTTTCGTACTTTAAACCCAGCACCATCATTTGCTGCTTTTGCACCGGAAAACCGGGATCTACAAACAACAAAGTATCCTTTTCCCTATTGGTATTCCCCGCAGCCATAAAAGCAGCATAAGTTCCCTGCATGGAACCGGTTGTTGGAATACAACCTGCGGCAGCTACATCAATATCTAAAAAGTTTTTAATGAATTTCGAAGCCTCAGCCTTTAACGGTTTAATGCCATCAACCATTGGATAAATGGCAGCAACTCCCCTATCAAGTGCAGCCTTTTCGGCATCAACTCCAACTTGTGCTGGTGGTAAACCGGGCACCCCCATTTCCATGCGGATGTATTTAAAATCGCTGGCTTCTTCAACAGCATTTACCAAAGCCACCACTTCGCGAATAGATGCTTTTCCCACATCAGGGATACGAAGTTCTTTTATCTTTTCTTCAACAAGATTTTTATCGAGAGGAGAATTGTTCATAGGACAGTTTCAAGTTACAGGTTTCAGGTTGCTTGTTATAAGCCCCAAGACGAATATCATTTCGATAAAGTATGAAGAGAAATCTGTTTCATTGAGACAGATTTATCAGTCGTTCCTCCTTTAAAATGACAGAAATATTAAAGTGTATTACTAAAATTCGAAATCAGGCCTAAGCACTTCAAGCCAGGCAACCACACGTTCTTCGGTAAGTTCAGGTTCAAAATCTTCGTCGATAGGAAGACCAATAAATTTACCGTCAACCACTGCTTCCGACTCATCGAACTCGTAACCATCAGTACTAACCGGGCCAACCAGTGCTGCACCATTTTTCATCAGCTCTTTTCCTAGAACTCCAATGTGATCTACAAAAGCATGACCATAAGTTATATGATCGCCTAAACCAAAAACAGCTACTACCTTATTACTGTAATCTGTTTTTGAAATCTCAGGCATAAATTTGCCCCAATCGTTTGTCGAGTATTCCGAATCCCAGGTATCTTTACCTACAGTTGAAAGACCAAAAATAATTTTATCGTATTTTTCAATATCTGCTGCAGTTGCACTTTTAACAGCAACCATCTCAACTTTATCTTCGCCAATTTTATCTTTAATTATATCGGCTACACGGTTTACCGAACCGCCATCAGGACCATAAAAAATTGCTATTTTGCTCATATCGTTATGTTTTATTAATTACTGATTGTGTAAATTTCCTTTTTTGTATTCACCCAAAATTGACAGGCTCGAAGCACTTTTTAATACTTGGTGAATGGCTTTGTCGTAGTTACCGCCTTTTTCCCATTCAATATCTACATG
>JAUVDE010000331.1 GCA_030595485.1 Draconibacterium sp. | reverse complement strand
CCAATAATGCAGAAGCGGGGTCCCCTTGCATTCCATGGCTTAGTTTATCGATCTCATCCAGAATAAAAACAGGATTGGAAACTTCAGCCTTTTTAAGGTTATGAATTATTCTGCCCGGCATCGCTCCAATGTATGTTTTTCGGTGTCCTCTAATTTCCGATTCGTCGCTTAATCCACCTAAACTAACACGTGCATATTTTCGTCCTAAAGCTCGTGCAACCGATTTTCCCAACGATGTTTTTCCAACTCCCGGAGGGCCATACAAACAAAGGATAGGCGATTTCATATCGTTCTTCAGCTTTAAAACAGCCAAATGCTCCAGTATTCTTTCTTTTACTTTTTCCAAACCATAATGGTCTTCATCTAAAACCTTGGTTGCATTTTTTAAGTCGAAATTATCATCCGTATATTCATTCCATGGCAAATCTAAAAGTGTTTGGCAAAACGTAAACTGCACCGAATACTCACCGGCAGCAGGATTTAAACGGCCTAGTTTTTCCACTTCTTTACCAAAAAATTTAGCAACCTCCTCGGTCCACTTTTTATCTTTCGCCTTTTCTTTTAAAGCATTTATTTCCTGCTCAGTAGGATTTCCACCCAATTCATCTTGAATGGTTTTCATTTGCTGGTTCAGCATAAACTCGCGTTGCTGCTTGTCCATGTCGGTTTTCACCTTTTTCTGAATGTCGTTTTTCAACTCCAGCATCTGCACTTCTTTCACCAAAAAACTAATGGCTTGTATACCACGGTCTTTTAAGATTTCAATTTCCAGCAACTTCTGTTTGTCTTCAACAGTCAAATCGGTGTTCGAACAAATAAAGTTGATTAAGAAAGTTGAGTTCTCGATATTCTTAACCGCAAAAGTTGCCTCGGGTGGAACATTTGCCGAAAACTGTGCAATTTTAATCGATAAATCTTTTAACGATCCCACAATGGCATTAAACTCATTATCGTCTTTCGAACCAACATCTTCAAGCAGCTCAATGGAAGCTTTAAAATAAGGTTCTTCGCTAACAAATTCTTTTATCTGATATCTTCGTTTTCCTTGAATTATAACCGATGTTGAACCATCAGGCATTTCCAGCACCTTCAAAATTTCGGCAACCGTACCAATTTCATATAAATCTTCCTTTGCAGGACGATCAATGGTATAATCTTTTTGTGCAACTGTTCCCAGCAACTTGCTTCCTTTGTTTACATCGCGAATAAGTTGGAGCGACCTTTCGCGACCAACAGTTATAGGCAATACAACACCCGGAAACAATACGGTATTTCGTAATGGCAAAATTGGAAGTACCGACGGCACATCAACATTCTTTAGATCTTTGTCGTCGCCATCAGCAATAATTGGTAAAAATTCTGATTCATCGTCCATCATTCCGTTTGCAAATATATTTTGAAAAGCAGTATTCTTTAATTTCCCCATGTTCATCTAATAATTTATGACAATCTGTCGCAACTTGACTGTTGCAATTAACAGGCAGTGCATTTTGCAATTGCCGTGCCATTTAAATACAATGCTTACAATGTCGCTTTGTTCATATTAATCAAACAAAAACACGACAAAATTGCACCTTTGGGCAAAAAAAAACATCCGCCAATTGACGAATGTTCTTTTTGTATCGTTTAGAAGAATTACTTCTTCCTGTCTTGCATGTGTTTTCCGTAACGGGTCATAAACTTATCAACACGTCCGGCAGTATCAACCAATTTAGTTTTACCGGTGTAGAAAGGGTGAGAAGTGTTAGAGATTTCCAGTTTGTACAATGGATATTCTATACCTTCAACAGTTTCTGTTTCTTTAGTGTCAACAGTTGAGCGCGTAATAAAAACATGTCCGTTCGACATATCTTTAAAAGCTACTAATCTGTATTCCTTTGGATGAATGTCTTTTTTCATTTTGCTTTATTTTTAAATTGAATGGTTGTACTCTCATTGAACAATCCATTCTAAAAGTTATTCTTCTTTTCTAATTTCGGGCTGCAAAGATATAGATAGTTTGCAATATTCCAAAAAGTTACGCCAAATATTTAGGTTCTTCGGTTTAACTTAATACCGGTGCTTTTGTCACCTTTTTTGTACGGTCGAACATGTATCGCAGCGTATAATGTGTTTTTGCCTTTTTAGCACCTGTTGCCTCGTAAATTGCAATTATTTTGGGATTAAATTCGCCTGCCCACGACAATTCCACTTCGGTATAATGTGGTTTCTTTTTCATTAATTGGTTCTGATGCCAAAAAATTCCAGACTCAATTCCCGAGCGTTGGTATTTTTCATCAACACCCATTAAAACGATTCGGGTGCGGGTCATGGTTTTTCTTTTCTTATAATACAAGAATTTCAGAATACCCCAGAAATTTAATTTCCCATTTAGCTTTCGTAGAATCTGATTCATATCGGGTATCATCGCAAACATGGCAATTGGCTTATCATTGTCATAAGCAAACCAAATCATTTCAGGATCTAAAATAGCTTTCGAATCAGCGATAAAATCGCTTAAATCAGCTGGATCGAGTGGTTTAAAGTGTTCGTGCGACGACCACGCTGCTTTGTAAACCGTACACATATCTTTAACAAACTTGTCGGTTTCTTTAAAGGTGAAATGTTTGAAACTAAACTGCGGCTTTTTAGCCACCCAACCTGCAATTTTCCAAAAACGTTCGGGAAATGGCACTGAATAATCGAGGTGAAAACAGTACTGCTCGAAATAAACTTCGAAACCAAAAATTTTGAAAAGCGTTTTGTAATACTCGGGATTGTATGGCATACCCACTCCTTGTGGCATAAATCCTTCGGCCAAAAGACCATGATTCATAAAGTTCTCACCAAAATTAATGGGGCCATCCATGGCTTCCATTTCATTTTCTTTATTCCACTTTACAGCTGCTTCGAATAGTATATTTGCTGCATCCTGCTTATCAATACACTCAAAAAAACCACATCCACCAGTAGGTTGCTCGTAGGTTTTAGCCAAACTAAAATTGATAAAAGCTGCAATTCGCCCAATTACTTTATTGTTACTGTCCAGCAAAATCCAACGAATGGCTTTTCCATTTCGAAATGTTTTATTTTTTGTCGGATCAAATATAGCTTCAACCATGCCATGCGGCTGAGCTGCCCAATTTTTATCATTTTTATAAATTAAATGGGGTATTTTATGAAACAGCTTCTTCGTCTTCTTATCTGTAACCTCAACTAATCGCATATATCTGTTCTCTAACTGTTTATCAATGAAAGGACAAAAGAACTACTTTTTAGTCAATTTTTGATGATTTAGTATATTCTTTTTCTCTATCAAATAAATTAAACTTGCCCTGCGACTTACCCTACCAATATCAGTAAAACATATGAATATTTAGTTTGAGTTAAACGAAAAAAGACCTATCAAGTTTCATCCTGATAAGTCCCTTTTCTGCAATCGATTTAATTTCACTAATCGCGGCTGGCTAGCTTAGCCAACAAACGTAAAATTTCGAGGTACAACCAAACTAAGGTTACCATTAAACCAAAAGCTCCGTACCATTCCATATATTTTGGAGCTCCTTGTGCCGAGGCATTTTCGATAAACGAAAAGTCAAGCACTAAATTAAGTGCTGCAATGGCTATTATAAACAAACTAATTCCAATACTTAGGTTTGAGTTTCCGTGAAGAAAGGAAGTATCCATTCCGAAAAAACCGCCAATAAAACTTACTAAGTAAACTAATGCAATTCCACCGGTTGCAGCAACAATCCCCATTCGAAGTTTTTGAGTAACTTTTATTATTCCCGACCGATAAAGAAATAACATGGTAAAGAATACTGCAAAAGTTAAGAGAACGGCACGCATAACAATCCCATCCTCGGGATACATCGAGTCGAAAATTGCAGAAATACCACCTAGAAACAAACCTTCGAGTAATGCATAAACAGGTGCTGAAATACCGGAGTTTTGTGGTCTAAAAACAGTTATCAATGCCGCTATAAATCCACCAATTCCACCAGCTATTATCCATGGCATTACTACCGACATTCCCGCTTCGGGATTTGTAGCCATCGCATCGAAAAACTTATTCCATACAAAAGCAGCAGCGGCCACAACCAGAAAAAGTAAGGTAGCTGTTTTATTTATGGTTCCATTAACAGTCATCGATTCTGACTGCATGGTATAATCCTTTCTAAAAGATTTTTCTTTTAAAATCGGATTTGAAGATTTTGATATATTCATCATAACAATTTCAAATTTAAAGTCCAATAAACCTTGCATTGAAAGAGCTCTGGCTAAGAAACAATTTTCTTGCCATTAAAGTTTTAGCTGACAGCTTTTCAGTTAAAAAAAGTTA
>JAUVDE010000124.1 GCA_030595485.1 Draconibacterium sp. | reverse complement strand
ACACCAATACCTCCGGCTAAAAATCCTACCTGACGAAGTAGATATTTAAAAGTGTTACCCGAAGCCACGCGATACGCCAAAGCACCCGTTGCGCTGTACACAATTAACAACGAAAGTAGCGACAGCAACATCAGTACCATCCAAACCACACGGTCGCCTTTAAATATTTTCGCTATGGAAAGTTCCATTACAAATTCCTTACTTCTTGTTTAAATTGATTTCCGCGGTCTTCGTAGTTTTCAAATAAATCGAAACTTGCACATGCAGGCGAAAGCAAAACAGCATCGCCATTGCGAGCCAGATAATAAGCTGCTTTTACAGCTTCTTCCATGCTCGATGCATCTACAATATCAGCAACCGAATCGCCAAATGCTTCGTGCAATTTTGCATTAGTTTTACCCAAACAAACAATTGCCTTTACTTTGTTGGCAACAAGCCCTTGAAGCATCGAGTAGTCGTTGCCCTTGTCTACGCCGCCAACTATCCAAACAATTGGTTTGTGTACACTCTCAAGCGCGTACCACGACGAATTAACGTTGGTTGCTTTCGAGTCGTTTACAAACTCAATTCCGTGTACTTTCAGAAAACGCTCTAAACGGTGTTCAACGCCGGTAAAGTCAGCCATACTTTCGCGTAACTGCTCGTCCTTAATTCTGAACACCATGCTCGCAATTCCTGCAGCCATGCTGTTGTACGTGTTGTGTTTTCCCTGTAATGATAAATCCAGAATAGACATGCTAAATTGATTTTGATGAAAATTAATAATAATCCGATTGTCTTGTACTCCTGCCCCTGGCTCGGCTGCCATTCCTAACCCAAAAGGAATTTGAACAGGTTTTATTTCTCTTTTATTTAATTCACTTTTAATCACTTCATCGTCGTCGAAATATATGAAGTAATCGTTTTTTGTTTGATTTTGAAGAATCCTAAACTTGGAGTCGACATAGTTTTGCATCTCGTAATTGTAACGGTCCAAATGGTCAGGCGTAATGTTCATCATTATGGCCAAATCTGCCCTAAATTCGAACATGCCATCCAACTGAAAACTGCTAAGCTCGATTACATAAACATCAAAAGCTTCTTCAGCCACTTGCCAGGCAAAACTTTTACCTACATTTCCGGCAAGTCCAACATTAATTCCTGCATTTTTCAGAATATGGTAGGTCAGCAACGTAGTCGTTGTTTTTCCGTTACTTCCGGTTATACAAATGGTTTTTGCTGAAGAAAATCGTCCACCAAATTCAATTTCAGAAATAACGGGAATACCCTTTTCTTTTAGCTGAACAACAAGTGGTGCAGTTTCAGGAATACCCGGACTTTTAACCACCAACTCAGCACTTAAAATTTTGTCCTCAGTGTGCTGCCCTTCTTCAAAATCAATATTATAATTTGAAAGAACGTTTTTGTATTTCTCTTTAATTTTTCCGAGGTCGGAAACAAATACCTCGTATCCTTTTTTTTGTGCAAGAATGGCTGCCCCAACTCCGCTTTCTCCTCCTCCTAATATGGCTACCAATCCGTTCACTTTATCTAATTTTTAATGTCGCAATAGTTACTACTGCCAGAATAATTCCTACAATCCAAAACCTTGTTACAATTTTTGGTTCCGGGAAACCTTTTTTCTGAAAATGATGATGAATCGGACTCATTAAAAACACACGGCGTCCTTCGCCATATTTACGCTTGGTATATTTAAACCAACCCACCTGAATCATTACCGAAAGGTTTTCTATGAGGAATATTCCGCACAAAAGCGGTATTAAAATTTCTTTGCGAATGATAATGGCAAAAACAGCAAGAATTCCACCCAATGCCAAACTTCCGGTGTCGCCCATAAATACTTGCGCAGGAAACGAATTGTACCACAAAAAGCCAACTGTTGCACCGATAAAAGCTGCGATAAACACGGTTAATTCACCTATGTTCGGGATATACATTATATTCAGGTAATCGGCATAAATTATGTTACCACTTACATAAGCCAAAACACCCAAAGTAGCCCCGCTAATTGCTGAGGTTCCAGTTGCCAGCCCATCAATTCCATCGGTTAAGTTGGCTGCATTCGAAACGGCTGTGATAATCAGAATAATTGCCAGTGCGTAAACCACCCACTTTAACCAACTTGCGGCTTCACCTGCAAAACCTACCAACCATTCGTAATCAAACTCGTTCGACTTAATAAATGGTATGGTTGTTCTGGTTGATTTTACATCTTCGGTTACAAATTTAGTTACTGATTCTCCTGTCGCCGGGTCGGTGCTAATTTCGGTAAGAAATTTGCCATTTTCATCTTTTACATGCTCGCGAACTTTAACATCGTCGCTAATAAAAAGTGCGGCAACTACAAAAAGTCCCAAACTTACTTGCCCCAATACTTTAAATTTACCAGCAAGCCCTTTTTTATTTTTCTTGAATACTTTAATGTAATCGTCTATAAAACCAATTAGCCCCAAAAATGCAGTGGTAATCAGCATCAACAGAATATATATATTATCGAGTTTGGCAAAAAGAAGCGTTGGAATGATTATCGCCATAAGAATGATAATTCCACCCATAGTCGGAGTTCCTTGCTTTTGCATTTGTCCCTCTAAACCCAAATCACGCACTTCGTCACCAATTTGTTTGCGTTGCAAAATCCGAATCATTTTTTTACCAAAAACAGTGGTAATAAAAAGCGAAAGAATAATTGCCGCCGCCGCACGAAAAGTAATACCCGGAAGCATTCCCAAGCCTGGGATGTCGTATTCTGCCAATAATTCGTAAAGCCAATAAAACATAGTTCAGTTTTTAATCTTCAATTCCAAAACAGTTCTTAATCTCTTCCTTATCGTCGAAATGGTGTTTCACACCGTTTACTTCCTGATAATTCTCGTGTCCTTTTCCCGCAATCAGAATAATGTCGCCGGGCTGCGCCAACATAGCAGCGGTTTTTATTGCATCGCGGCGACTCTCAATGGTCACTGCTTTATTTTTGTATTGAGACTCAACACCAGCCTCCATATCTTTTAAAATTTCGGTAGGATTTTCGGTGCGTGGATTATCAGAAGTAAGAATTACTTTATCGCTCGCCAAACAAGCCTCTTTTGCCATTTCGGGGCGTTTGGTTCTGTCGCGGTCGCCACCAGCGCCAACAACAGTAATTACCTGCTCGTTTCTTGTTCTTATTTCAGAAATTGCATGCAATACATTTTTAAGTGCATCGGGTGTGTGTGCATAATCTACAATGGCATATTTTCCATCTAAACTGCGAATAATTTCGAACCGACCTTGCACCGGCTGAAGGTTACTGATAATTGCCAACACCTCGTCTTTATCTTGCCCCAGCTGAATAGCCGTTGCGTAAACTGCCGTTAGATTCGACGCATTAAACAAGCCCACAAAACGTGTCCAGGTTTCCCGCCCATCAATATTCAGCAGCATTCCATCGAAATGACTTTCCATCACTTTGCAACGATAATCGGCCATTGCACGATTGGAATAAGTCAATTTCTGAGCTTTTGTATTTTGCAAGATCACCAAGCCATTTTTATCGTCGATGTTGGTAATAGCAAAAGCATCTTTTCCTAAAACATCAAAAAATCCTTTTTTGGCTTTTATGTATTCAGCAAAAGTCTTGTGATAATCTAAATGGTCGTGGGTAATATTTGTAAAAACGCCACCGACATAATCAATTCCTGCAATTCGTTTTTGATGAATCGCGTGAGAACTCACTTCCATAAAACAGAATTCGCAACCCT
Organism: Draconibacterium sp.; assembly: GCA_030595485.1. Taxonomy (GTDB): domain Bacteria; phylum Bacteroidota; class Bacteroidia; order Bacteroidales; family Prolixibacteraceae; genus Draconibacterium. Next base: position 4,938 of record JAUVDE010000124.1, on the reverse strand, counting down.
CATTCGCCATCTCAGCCAAAAGCTCCTGAATTTTCAAAGCATTTGGTGTGGTATGCGAAGCGGTTTCTTCGTGCTCGTTTATTTTGTATGAAATGGTTGAGATTAAGCCAACATTGTAACCTTGCTGCATAAAAAGTTTGTGCAATAAAGTCGCAATACTGGTTTTCCCATTGGTTCCGGTAATTCCAATCACTTTCATTTTTCGCGATGGAAAATCATAAAATGCAGCTGCCAATTCACCTAAAATCTGATTAGAATCTTCAACCTTTACAAAAGTTACATTGGCAGGAACATCAGCAGGAACATCTTCACAAACAACAACTGTTGCTCCTAAAGCGATGGATTTATCAATAAATTTATGACCGTCGACATTTACGCCACGCTGCGCCACAAAAACAGAATCAGCCTCCACTTTGCGTGAATCGAATTCGATTCCACTGATAATTTTATCGGCAGAACCAATCAATTCAACAATCCCAATATTTTCTAATAAATTCTTCAGTTCCATTCTATCCTAATTCAAAGCCAGATAAACCGTTTGCCCCGACCGGTATTTCGCACCGGGTTTTAACGATTGCTGTTTTACTTTTCCAACACCTTTTACTTTCACTTGTAAACCTGCATTTTCCATCAGGTATATTGCGTTGCTAGCACCCATTCCGCGAACATCGGGAACAGTACCTGCAGTAATTTCTTTTTCACTTAAAACCACCAAACTGTCAGCAACTGAAACCGTTGCCATTTTAGAAATTGGTGCACCATGCACATTATCCAATTGTAGTTCCTCTGCTAATTCCAAAATATCATTTGACTGACCGGATTTAATTTGCGGTGTACATTCGTTTTCATTTTCATCCTCAATAACATCCATAATCTGTCCGGCATAAACTTTTTCTGAAATCTCTTTAAAAACAGGACCAGCAACCGCGGCTCCATATATTGAATTCCGTGGTTTTTTAAATGTCACAATCAACGAATACATTGGATTATCAGCAGGAAAGTAGCCTACAAACGTTGCATAATAAGCACCTTGTTCATATCCTTTCCCATCTTCGCGGGCAACACGAGCCGTACCGGTTTTCCCAGCCACGTGAAAGTGTTCCCCCTGCACACCACGCCCGGTTCCATTCTGGCAAACACCATGCAACATCGCTTGCGCTTTACCAATCGTTTCATTCGAGGCAATCATCGGGTTGATGTATTCTGTTTGGTATTTTTTTACCAAAGCACCATTGTTGCGAATCTCTTTTACCAATTGGGGTTTTACCATTTTACCATCGTTGGCAACGGCATTGTAAAAGTTTAAAACTTGTAGTGGAGTTAAACGCAAATCGTATCCAAAAGACATACGTCCCAAAGTAGTTCCCCACCAATCTGAATTTCCTGGATATTTTATATAAGGCTGACCTTCGCCCGGCAATTCCAACCCAAGTGGTTTGTGAATTCCGAAACTGTAAACACGGTCGACATAATCTTTTGGATTGTTTTTATAATTAGAGAGAATAACTTTTGCTGTACCAATATTTGACGACTGCTCCAGAATCTGTTTCACAGTTACTTTCCCACAAGCGTGGTCGTCGTATATTTTTTCGGCAGCCCAGAAACCATTTCCGGTATCGAAAACATCGCTGGTATCTACAACGCCGTCTTCAAGGGCTACCATTAACGAAACCAGCTTAAATGTAGAGCCCGGTTCGTAACAACCACGGTATCCTAAAGCATAATTATCTTTTTCGCCATAACCGTCTTTTGTTTTACCCAAATTGGCAATGGCTTTAATTTCGCCGGTACTTACTTCCATTAAAACTGCAGTTGCCCATTCCGGATTCGATTTTTCAGCCTGTCTCAACAGAGCGCTTTCAGCAATGTCCTGCATTTTAACATCAATTGTTGTAATGATGTCCATGCCATTTTGCGGCTCAATCTCAGAACGGTTAATCCATCTTCCTGAAATATTTTGTTTGTAACTAATACCGTCTTCGCCACGCAAATACATTTCGTAAGCGCGTTCTATTCCATTATGCCCAATCGATACCGCAGTTAAAGCACCGGCTTTGTTCATTGTGCCAATGGTTCGAGCTGCCAAAATCCCAAGCGGATTAAGTCGTTTGTTCTCCTGCTCGATAATCATCCCTCCACCAAAACGACCACGACGTAGAATTGGAAACTCTTTGAATTGCTGAAGTTCAGTATAATCAATTTTTTGTGGCGTTAACAACAAACCACGGTCACCACGATTGTATGCCGAACGCAATTTGCGAGCGTAAGATTTTTGCGATGCATCTTTATAAAATGCCGACAAATAAAAAGCAAGCGAATCGCAATCTTCATCGAAAACACGTTTTACGCCTTCCGCTACCAAATCAATACGGATTTTGTAGCCGGGAACTGACGTTGCTAAAACACTACCATCATCGGCACAAATAGTTCCACGCACCGGCGGAACAATTACTGTATTATTGTTCAGGTTCTCTTCAATTTTCTCCCAGCGGTCGTTATTAATTTGCTGAACAGAAAAAACCTTAGCAATCACAACCACTGCGAATACAACAAGTACGAAGTACACTAATACAATACGCGATAATATGGTTTTTCGAATTCCCACTCTATTTTTCTTCTACAATTAATTTTTGTGGAGGTCGCACTGGCTCTTGCAAACCAATTCCAGCCTCTTCAACTCTTTTTACCACTTCCGAAGGGCGACTGGCATCCATTAATTTTGCCGACATGGTGATCGACTCCGAACGCAACTCATCCAACTCTTCCTGCAAAACTTCAATCTCACGAATCGTACGTTCCGACCAGTTACGGTTGGTTATGAGCATGATTCCGAGAAATGCCAAAAACAAAATAAAAGGCAACTGACGCGTAATTCTATCGTCGGTTAAAATGGTGCCACCAATAAACGATTTCACACCTGCCGCTTTGTTTGTGTTTTTTGTCTGTTTTGCCATTATATTTTCTCAGCTATTCTAAGTTTTGCACTTCGCGAACGTGTATTTGCCTTTAGCTCGTCTTGCCCGGCTATAATTACTTTTCGATTTATCAGTTTGAATGGAGAAGTGATATTTCCGTAGAAATCTTTGTCAACTTTTCCTTCGAAATTCCCGGCACGCATAAAGTTTTTACAAATGCGGTCTTCTAAACTGTGGTAAGTGAGAATCACTAATCTTCCACCTGGTTTTAATAAATCGAGCGAGGCTTCCAAAAACTCACGAAGCACTTCCATTTCTTCGTTCACCTCAATTCGAAGCGCCTGAAAAACCTGCGCCAAATATTTATTTTCGATTGCTTTAGGTGCACATGCCGAGGCAATTTCTTTTAACTGCGTAGTAGTTTTTATTGCTTTGGTATTCCGATACTTGATTATTTCAGAAACCAAACGCCCGGCATTTTTTATTTCGCCGTACATTCGAAACATCGTTCTCAGCTTGTCTTCGGAATAATCATTTACAATTTGGGAGGCATCAATACTGGCATCTTGATTCATGCGCATATCTAAATTCCCATCAAAGCGAAACGAAAAACCACGCTCGGGAACATCAAAATCGTGCGACGAAACACCGAGGTCGGCAAACACACCATCAACTTGCTTTACATTGTAGTGACGAAGGAAATTTTTTGCGTAACGGAAATTATGTCGAATAAAAAAAAGCCGGTCATCCTCTATGGCATTTCCGGCAGCATCTTCATCCTGGTCGAAGGCAAAAAGTCTGCCCGCCCCTAAGTTATCGAGAATTAGCCGCGAATGACCACCACCGCCGTAAGTGGCATCAATTACGTCATGATTGGGCTGAAGATTTAAGCCTAAAATGCTCTCCTCTGCCAAAACCGGTATGTGATATGCTTGTGTCATAATCTTCCCTACTCATCAAATTCCCTTAACATGTCCAAGTAATCATCATCCGAAACCTCTTCATTGTCGAAGGTCGCTGCTCCACTTAAGCTAATTGAAGCTCCCATTCCGAGGAAGGTAACTTTGTCTTTCAGGTCAGCATAAGCCAAAAATCCATCGGGAATATTAATCCTGCCATTTGCCGCCAAACCCACCTGAGTAAAATTTCGGTAGAATTTTTTAAGCATTTCGTAATGTTTCGGATTTGTGTTTGGGCGCAATTTCGACTGAAAAGCTTCCACTTTTTTCTCCCATGTTTCCACGGGATGAATGTCGAGGCATTTTCCTAATCGGTTCTTTTCCAGAATAACTTGGTCAACCTTCATCGCACCCAAAGCTTTTTTAAAAGCCGAGGGAAGAACTACACGTCCTTTGTCGTCGATGGTTGCGTTATGTATTCCTGCGAAAAGTGCCATAAAATGCCGATTGTCTTTGTATTAACTGTAAAAGTACAATTTTATTCCATTTTATGACATTCTCTTCCATATCATTCCACATGAGAAAAGTGCATTTTTGTTGATAAACCACTAGTAAAATGTTGAAAACCATACAATCCTTGTTAATAACACACCTCAACCTCCTTATTTCCAACACACTTAATATATTTCAAAAAGCCTTAATAGTCGTTAATAACTCAAAAAAAGGAAAAACAAGCGTACATGTTTTCAAAACGAAACGATTGATGATTTTTCAGACTGAGCATTTTTTACTTAATTGCCTGAGTAATTATATCAGCATGACAAAAGAGACGAATACTTTTAAACCTATAAATGTCAGGGAGGTTTTTGCAGAAAAAAGCCCAAGGATCGCAAAACTTGTCCCTGGTTTTGTTTATCGATACATCCACCGCATTCTTCATCTGGATTGGATAAATAGTTTTTTAGAAAAAAACGGACACGAAATGGGCGTGAAATTTGTGTATGCGGCTGTTGAAGACTTCAACATTACCGAACATGTTCACAACGCCGAAAACATTCCCACCTCTGGAAACTATATTTTTGCAAGCAACCATCCACTTGGGGGTTTTGATTCAATGCTACTAA
>JAUVDE010000158.1 GCA_030595485.1 Draconibacterium sp. | reverse complement strand
GGATAAAAAACTATATGTCGACATTTTACAAGACTCGAACATTAAAGTGATTTACAATGCCACTTACGATTTGCTAAACAACGCGCACACTGCATTGGTAGCATCGGGCACGGCAGTGTTAGAAACCGCTTTGTTTAATGTTCCGCAAGTTGCCTTGTATAAACTCGAGGGAGGCATTGTAGTTCACATCCTTAAAAAAATTGCACTTAAAATTAAGTGGGTTACGCTACCTAATATTATTCTGGGGAAAGAAGCTGTAAAAGAGCTGATTCAGAATGACATGAAAATAAAGAAAGTTACTGCCGAGCTGAATAACCTATTAAACAGTATTTCGCATCGGAAGAATATTTTAAAAGACTACGAAGAGTTGCATGGTTTAATGGGCGACTCTGGATGCTCGAAACGTGCGGCTGAGAAGATGATTGAACTTTTGAGAAGTGAGCAGTAGTCAGTGATCAGTCACAGTTGGCACAAGAAGAAAAACATAACTATTATATTTGAAGATTGATTAAAGATTGAAGAGATTGATGAAGATTGAAAATGGAATTGTCTTTGAACTTTGAACTCGAAACTCTGAACTAAAAAAATGTATTCACTTTTTAAGAAAGAAATAAAAACATTCCTAGGCTCGCTAATTGGTTATTTAGCGGTGCTGGTATTTTTATTGGTAAGCGGACTGTTTCTGTGGGTTTTCCCCGGTTCGTATAATATTCCCGATAACGGTTATGCAACTTTAGATGGATTGTTTACTCTGGCGCCGTGGTTGTATTTGTTCTTGGTGCCTGCTATTACCATGCGCTTTTTTGCCGATGAAAAACGTAGCGGAACCATCGAGATTTTGCTGACACGACCGGTGTCCGATTTTCAATTGGTACTGGCTAAGTTTTTAGCAGGTTTGGTATTGGTTGTGTTTTCGTTGTTGCCTACTTTGTTATGTTTTCTGTCGGTTTATATGTTAGGCAACCCGGTTGGAAGTATTGATGTTGGTGCAACTTGGGGCTCATTTTTTGGGCTGTTTTTTTTGGCCATAATTTATGTGGCAATTGGTGTGTTTGCATCGGCTTTAACCGATAATCAAATCGTTTCCTTTCTTCTTGCAATGGTATTGTCGTTTGTGTTTTACATGGGCTTCGAGTTTGTTGCATCGTCTGGTGTTCCCTACTTGGTAGAACAGATTTTGAACTATTTCAGCATAAATAATCATTACTTGTCGGCATCGCGAGGAGTGATAGATTTGCAGGACTTGGTGTATTTCTGTGCCATGACTTTTTTGTTTTTGTATGCCACAAGTTTGGTGCTTCGTAAAGGAAAACTGAGACTTAATAAAGCCAAATTAAATGCTGTTTTAGTTTGTTTGGCTGTGTTGGTAGTGTGTTTTGTTTCTACCAACTTTTTACTCCGAATTGATTTAACTTTAGATAAACGCTATTCGCTTTCGGATGTGAGTAAGGAGCTTGCTGCGAGTATTGAAGAACCTGTTTCGGTTGAATTATTTTTGGAAGGAGAATTGGAGCCGGGCTTAAAGAAACTACAAAACGAGGTATTTGAGAAAATAGCTGTTTTAAATGCTTACTCTGGAAAACCTATCCGTTTGAAAGTAACCGATCCGTATGCGGTAGGCAATCAGGAAAAACAAGATAAGCTGATAGAAGAACTCTACGGTAAGGGAATTATTCCAACCAGTTTTAGACATAAAACAGAAAAAGGTGTAAGTACGAAATTGATATTTCCGGGTGCTTTAATTCGCATTGGAAACAAAGAAGTTGCGGTTAACTTTTTGAAATATAATCAGGATTTCTCGCACGAGTATAATTTTAATCATTCAGCCGAAAGTGTGGAGTTTGAACTGGTAAATGCATTTCAGAAGTTAATGCGAACGAAACGCTCGACAGTGGCTTTTTTGGAGGGACATGGAGAATTTGATCGTTATCAGGTGTTGGATTTTTCCAATGCGCTGTCTCCGAATTTTGATGTGAAACGGATATCGACCACAACACTGGGACAGTATGCCGATAACTTTGATGTTTTGGTGGTAGCCGGTCCGACCGAGCCATTTAGTGAGGCCGATAAGTTTGTTGTTGATCAGTACATTATGAATGGCGGTAAAGTAATGTGGTTAATTGATCCGGTAAGTGTAAACACCGATAGTTTGTCGCGTGGATTTCAAACCTTTTCGTTTCCGAGGGATATTAATTTGGGCGACCAGCTTTTTAAATACGGAACCCGTTTAAATTACGAATTGTTACAAGATGTTGATTGCGCTCAGCTTCGGGTAAATACGGCACCGGGTGGAACCGAGCCAAAATTTACACCGCATCCGTGGTATTATTCGCCCATGTTAACGCCAAACGATAATCACCCTTTAAGCCGTAATTTAAACCGTGTTTTTGCCGAATATGTTTCGTCGGTTGATACGATTGGAGGCAACCCAAATTTGACGAAATCAGTTATTTTATCGACATCGCCAAATGCGCGAAAAGTAACTTCACCATCGTCGGTGAGTTTGCAAAATATTAATAACCCACCTGCTCGCGAGTTGTTTAATGTGCCGTTTATTCCGGTTGGTATTTTAATTGAAGGGCAGTTTACTTCGTTGTATAAAAACCGAATGGTGGAGCAGTTGGGCTTTTCATCGAATTCAGTTTTAACCGAAAGTAAAGCGACAAAAATGGTAGTAATTGCCGATGCCGGATTAATTGCAAACAAGGTAAATTATTCGGGTAAGAGTCCACAAATTCAGCAAATGGGTTACGACCGCGTTGCCAAGCGCACCTGGGGAAATAAAGAATTTTTATTGAATGCTGTTTTCTATTTGAACGACGACCGTGGAATTATGCAGTTGCGTAATCGTACGCTAAAAATGCGTTTGCTCGATCAGGTGAAACTTCGCGATGAGAAGGCGTTTTGGCAGTGGTTGAATATATTGTTGCCGCTGATTTTGATTTCGTTATTTGGAGTGATTTATAATTTTATTCGTAGGTATAAGTATTCGCGTACCAAAAGATAAACAGAAATTTGTTGATTTATTTGGTTTTATTCAGCAGGTGAGCTGAAGTCACCAGCTGAAGTTGCATACCGACCACCGGTTTGAACGAAAAGCCTGGCAGCCAGCCCCTAAATATGCATTTTATTTTAGCCTGTGTAATGTGGGAAGCGTGTGGTTTTTAAAGACTTATCCTGTTAAGAACACTGTCGATAAAACGTGTGAAAATCGCCAAAGCTGAATAGGTAAATATCATTAAAGTTTGTATATTCGTGTACTTGGATTAGTCGCAAAAAGCAGCGGACTAAACCGTAGACCAAGATTTAGAATAAGAAATAAAAATAAAATATATACGAATGAAGTTTGTAGTTTCAAGCACCGAATTACTGAGCCACCTGGCTTCGATTAGCAAGGTTATAAGCAGCAAAAGTACAATGCCAATTCTCGATAACTTTTTGTTTCAATTAAGCGAAACAGAGTTGACAATTACGGCTTCCGATTTGGAGTCGACGTTAATTACCAGTCTCGGCTTGGAGAATATCGAGGGTGAAGGGGCAATTGCGGTTCCTGCAAAACTAATTACCGATACTTTAAAAGAATTTCCTGAGCAGCCACTAACTTTTCAGATTGATAGTGACTCGTATAATGTTGAGATTTTCTCGGATAACGGTAAATTCAGCATTATGGGGCAAAATGCCGAGGATTTTCCGGAGCAACCAAAGTTAGACGAAGAAGGTACATCGAGTATTAATGTAAGCCATGTTGTACTGCAAAAAGGTATTGAAAAAACATTATTTGCTACTGCCGACGACGAGTTACGTCCGGTAATGAATGGTATTTATATTGAGCTTTCGCCCGACTTTATGAGCTTTGTAGCTTCAGATGCGCATAAATTAGTTCGCTACCGTAGATTGGATGCAAAAGCTGAATTTGAGTCGGCATTTATTCTTCCAAAAAAACCTGCAGGTTTGTTGAAGAATTTGTTACCAAAAGAGGAGTTTGACGTAAAAGTTGAGTTCGACGATAAAAATGCATTTTTCACACTTAGCAACTATAAATTAATTTGTCGTTTGGTTGAAGGGAATTATCCAAGTTACAATTCGGTTATTCCAACCAACAATCCGAATAAAATGACGATTGACCGTTTGAATGTTTTAAATACGGTTAAAAGAGTTTCAGTATTTTCGAATGCGGCGAGTAACCTTATTAAGCTGAATATTAATGAAAATCAATTGATTGTTTCGGCGCAAGACATCGATTTCTCAATTTCGGCGGTTGAACGTTTAAATTGTGAATACGAAGGCGAAGAAATTGAGATTGGCTTTAAATCGACTTTCTTACAGGAAATTTTAAGTAACATTTCTACCGGAGATGTGAAAGTTGAAATGAGCGACCCAACTCGCGCAGGTTTATTATTGCCAGCCGAAAATGAAGACGACGAAGATATGTTAATGTTGCTTATGCCGATGATGATTAACGCATAACGATTTAATAAAAATTACAAAAAGGTATCTGATAAACATTTATATAAGTTTTCAGATACCTTTTTTTATAAAATAAAACCATGCAACTACAATTAAAAAAGCCTCTAGTATTTCTCGACCTCGAAACCACCGGGATAAATATTGTTACCGATCGCATTGTGGAAATTGCCTTAATTAAGGTGAAGGTTGACGGTACCGAGGATGAAAAAACCTTACGTATAAATCCAGAGCAGCATATTCCGGAAGAGACATCATTAATTCATGGCATTTACGACGAAGATGTAAAAGATGCACCAACCTTTAAGGAAGTAGCCAAAACGCTTGCAAAATTTATCGAGGGCTGCGATTTAGGAGGTTTTAACTCGAACCGTTTTGATATTCCGCTTTTGGCTGAGGAGTTTTTACGTGCCGATCTTGATATAGACTTGAAAAAGAATAAGTTTATTGATGTACAAGCCATTTTTCATAAAATGGAGAAACGTACTTTGGTGGCAGCTTACAAATTTTATTGTAATGAGGAATTGGTTAATGCGCACAGTGCAATGGCCGATACAAAAGCAACTTACGAAGTTTTAAAGGCGCAACTGGACCGTTACAAAGATGTTGAGTTTGAAGACAGAAAGGGTGTTAAAACAAAACCAATTGTAAACGATATTGACAGCTTAAGCGAATTTTCGTCGTACGACAAAAATGTCGATTTTGTTGGACGGATTGTATACAATGAACATGGTGTTGAAGTATTTAATTTTGGAAAAAATAAAGGTATTCCGGTTGAGAAAGTTTTACAAGAGCAGCCGGGGTATTTTGGCTGGATTTTAAACAGCGAGTTCCCGCTTTACACCAAAAAGGTACTTACACAGTTACGTTTTAAAATGATGAGTAAGTAGCCCTTCGACTTCGCTCAGGGTGACAGTTGAGAGTTCAAAGTATTGTATAATTGAAGAAAGTTGACTGATTACGGATTTACTTCTGACTTCGCGCTTCTAACTTCTAACTTTTTTGTCATGAAAATAATTTGCATAGGAAGAAATTACGTGGCTCATGCAAAGGAATTTAATGAAGCAGTTCCGGAAGAGCCTATCTTTTTTATGAAGCCCGACACGGCTTTGCTAAGAAACAACGATCCGTTTTATATTCCGGATTGGAGTAATGATATTCACCACGAAATTGAGCTGGTGGTTAAAATTAACCGTATTGGCAAAAACATTGAAAAGCGTTTTGCCCATCGTTATTACGACGAAATTGGTTTGGGAATTGATTTTACCGCTCGCGATGTACAAACCGAGTTAAAGAAAAAAGGCCTGCCCTGGGAGAAAGCAAAAGCCTTTGATAAATCGGCGGTTTTAAGTGCCAACTTCTTTTCAAAGTCCATCTTTCCTGATAATGAATCGATTAAGTTTCATTTAGATATTAATGGAAACACGGTTCAGGAATCACATTCGGGATTAATGATTTTTGATTTTGATGAGTTGATTTCTCATATTTCGAAATACGTAATGTTAAAAATTGGCGATTTAATTTACACGGGAACACCTGCAAATGTTGGCCCTGTTAAAATTGGCGACCGATTAGAGGGGTATTTAGAGGATAAAAAGATGTTCGATTTTCAGGTGAAGTAATTATTGTTGAAACATTTCGGTCATCGGTCTTCCGACTTCCGACAACTTTTAGTTTATGAAAGATCATCATTTTGAAATGGAAATGGAAGTTCGCGATTACGAATGCGACATTCAGGGAATTGTAAATAATGCGGTTTACCAAAATTATTTGGAACACTGTCGGCATAAGTTTCTAAATCATGTGGGTTTAGATTTTGCCGAGCTGCACAATGATGGAATTGATGCTGTTGTAATTAAAGCTGAGCTGGATTACAAATTCCCACTTCGTCCGGGCGACGCATTTTTAGTACGTTTAAAAATGGCACGACAAGGCCGTTTACGTGTAATTTTTAATCAGGAGGTTATTCGAAAGACCGATGAAAAGCTGATGGTAAAAGCAAAGATTACTGCCGTTCTAACTAAAAGTGGGCGACCGCTTCCTTCTGATTTATTGGTTGAAAAGTTTGAGGCTGCGGGAATTGAAATGGAGGAAGTTTAAAAGATAAATGTGTATAAAAAAGTAGAATTGTATCTTCAACAATATATTGAATGTAAAAAGGCGCAAATCATTCGATTCACGCCTTTTTGCTATTATTAATTTTATATTTTGTCTAGTTACGCTTAGCTTTTTGCATTTGCTCGAGTACCGCGTCTAAACTAAAACTTCCTACCTCTTGTCTTTGAGGATACTCTTTAAAGGTACTCAGGAATTCAGCAATTTTGGCTTGGGCAGGTACCATCATAAACATGCGTTCTGCCATCCAATGACTATAATCTTCCGAATCGTGCTGTGCTCTTTCATAAGGATCCCCAAGTAAGTCCATTAATAATGGGAATCTTAACTCAGTATATTTCTTTTGCCAAACTTCAAAACCATGATTTTCTTGAATCTTAAAATGCATTTTCCATCTATTGTATCTAAAGGCATTTAGACTTCCGTCATCATCAAAATAGAAAATTTCTTTTCGAGGACTTACTTCTGTTTCTCCAGTTAAATAAGGTAAGAAGTTGTAACCATCTAAATGAACTTTATAGTCTCTACCTATTGCAGAGTGTCCTGTTAGTAATTTTTCTTTTACATCAGACTCTCCTGCGGCAGCTAAGAATGTTGGTAACCAATCTTCGCCAGAAATGATAGCATTACTTACTTGACCCGGCTTGATTTTAGCAGGCCATTTAATTAAACAAGGGGCTCTGAATCCACCTTCCCAAGTAGTTGCTTTTTCACCTCTAAAAGGAGTCATCCCACCATCTGGCCAAAAAATAATTTCAGCACCATTATCTGTACCGAAAATAACAATGGTATTTTCATCAATTCCTAAGTCTTCTAAAGTTTGGGTTAATTCACCAACAATATCATCTAATTCAATCATCCCATCGGCATATAATCCGAGCCCGGTTTTTTCCTTGTATTTATCTTGTAA
>JAUVDE010000341.1 GCA_030595485.1 Draconibacterium sp. | reverse complement strand
TATAAGATATTTAAATCATTAAATAGAAATCGGTTGGCAGTCTGTCAACCGATTATTTTTTGTTTGCATTGAAGAATATATTCGACATAGAACAGTTTCATCAATTTGATAACCTTGGGCTTATTGCGCATCAGGTGGTTGAAGGTTTTATAACCGGTTTGCACCGAAGTCCTTTTCATGGATTTTCGGTGGAATTTGCCGAGCATCGATTGTATAACCAAGGGGAGTCGACAAAACATATCGACTGGAAATTGTTTGCTCGTACCGATAAACTTTTCCTAAAGCAGTACGAAGAGGAAACCAATCTTCGTTGTCAGTTGGTAATCGATACTTCTTCGTCAATGCTATTTCCCTACTCAAAGGGAAAAAAACACCTCGAGAACAAACTCGCATTTTCGGTGTATACGGCGGCCGCGTTAATTTATTTAATGCGCAAACAACGCGATGCCGTAGGTTTAACCCTTTTTTCCAATGAAATTGAGTTTCATACCAATCCACGTATTTCTTCGGTAAATGCTGAAGTAATGTACGGAGAACTTTCGAAATTAGTGCAGCCCGAAAATGCCAAACTCCGAAAAACCACAAATACCACGCAAGTTTTACATCAAATTGCCGAGAATATTCATAAACGTTCGCTGGTTATTATTTTTAGCGATATGTTGGATGGCTCAAAAACTGATGAATTATTTTCTGCACTTCAGCACCTTCGTTACAACAAACACGAGGTAATTCTTTTTAATGTTACCGACCACAATTTAGAGCGCAAATTTGATTTTAACAATCAGCCGCACAAGTTCGTAGATTTAGAAAGTGGGCAAGTGCTTAAGTTTAATCCTTGGGAAGTTAAAGATCATTATGTCTCAACCGTAAATGATTATTTCGAGGATCTAAAAGTGAAGTGTGGACAATATCAAATTGATTTAGCTGAAGCTGACATCAACAAAGATTTTAAAGAAGTTTTGCTTTCATATTTGGTAAAAAGAAAGAAGCTTCATTAATGTAATCTTTTAATTTTCAAGCCTTTTTATTACTTTTAACTAATACAAATTAATATCCCCAGTTTATGTTAGTTAAAACCTTCGGAAGCGCAGTTTTTGGAATCGATGCCACCACAATTACAATTGAAGTAGATGTAACTACCGGAATTAAATTTTTATTGGTAGGATTACCCGATAGTGCCGTAAAAGAAAGTCAGCAACGTATTGAGTCGGCTTTGCGATTAAATGGTTACAAGTGGCCCAAAAAAAAGATTATTATAAACATGGCACCTGCCGATATTCGTAAAGAAGGTTCGGCTTATGATTTGCCACTGGCTGCAGCCGTTTTGGCTGCTTCCAACCAAATCTCTTCCGATAAACTTTCGAAATATGTATTAATGGGAGAGCTTTCGCTCGATGGCAGTTTGCAGCCCATAAAAGGGGTTTTACCCATTGCCATAAATGCACGAAAAGAAGGTTTTGAAGGATTAATTCTGCCCAAACAAAACGCACGCGAGGCTGCTGTTGTTGATACCTTAAAAGTTTATGGTGCCGAAAACATTACCGAAATAATTGATTTCTTAAACGGTGAAGGGAATTTGGAAGAAACTGTAGTCGATACGCGTGCAGAGTTTTACGCACAGGTAGATAATAATCCACTCGACTTTTCTGATGTAAAAGGGCAAGAAAATGTGAAGCGGGCATTGGAGATAGCTGCTGCAGGTTCGCATAATATTATTTTGGTGGGACCTCCGGGGTCTGGGAAAACCATGTTGGCTAAACGTATTCCAACTGTTCTTCCGCCGTTTTCTTTAACGGAAGCTTTAGAAACTACTAAAATTCATTCGGTAGTAGGGAAAATTGAAAAAGAAACTGCGTTAATGACTCGTCGCCCATTTCGTTCGCCACATCATACAATTTCCGATGTGGCTTTGGTTGGTGGCGGTAATTATCCGCAGCCGGGCGAAATTTCGTTGGCACACAATGGCGTGTTATTTTTAGATGAGCTTCCCGAATTTAAACGAACGGTGCTGGAAGTAATGCGCCAGCCACTCGAAGACAGGACTATAACGATTTCACGTGCAAAATTTTCAGTTGAATATCCGGCAAGTTTTATGTTGGTAGCTTCCATGAATCCCTGCCCGTGTGGCTATTATAATCATCCATCAAAAGACTGTGTTTGTGGACCGGGTGTGGTTCAAAAATATTTAAATAAAATATCGGGGCCATTACTCGATAGAATTGATATTCATCTGGAAGTTGTTCCTGTTCCGTTTAAAAAGTTGGCCGAAATGGACTCTTCTGAAAGCAGTGAAGCCGTTCGAGTTCGGGTTTTGGAGGCACGCCGAATTCAAGAAGAACGTTTTGCTGAAAACAAAGGGGTTTATGCCAATGCGCAAATGAGCTCGAAATTAATTCGCGAGCATGTTGTTTTAGATGAAGAAAGCCACGAGCTCATAAAAAATGCAATGGATAGACTGGGACTTTCGGCACGTGCTTACGACCGAATTTTAAAAGTATCGCGTACTATTGCCGATTTAGAAGGAGAAGCCTCGGTACAAGCCGATCATTTGTCGGAAGCTATTCATTACCGTAGTTTGGATAGAGAGAATTGGGGAGGGTGAAGAAAGTTGGCAGTCTCAGCCACAGTATTCAGTTGAGACAAGGCATGTCTTGTTTATTTTATATTGAAATAATCGAAATAAATTAACGATGAAAAACAAAAAATATCCTGTATCAAGAAGAAACTTTATAAAAATTTCGGCAGCCACAACTGCGGCAGTTTCTGCAATGAGTTTGGGAGCGTGCAATACCGAAAAGGTGCCGGCACCAATGAAACGTCCATTCGGAAAGTTGGGGTTTGATGTAACAACACTTGGTTTAGGAGGGCAAGCATCAATTCAATGGACGCCCGAGGATGTAGTTCCTGAGCAGATAATTATAAAAGCTTTTGAATTGGGAATTAATTATTACGACACTTCTAACTTATACATGAAGAGCCAATTAAATTTTAATAAAGCATTTAAGCAACTGAACTTAATTCCGGGAGAAGATGGTTACAACGAAGAATTACGAGATTCTATTTGGTTGACCAGTAAAACGGCAATGCGTTGGGGGAAACCTGATTGGCCAGAACGGGAAGGAGTGAATAATTGGAGCCAGGGAGAAAATGTAAGATGTGCAGTTGACGACGTAAAACGTTCGCTTACTCAAATATTTGGAAATGGTGAAGGGAATTATCCAGAAGGCGCATATTTAAATATGGTGCTTTGCCATACTTTAAACAGTCCGGCAGAAGTTGATGTTTTGTACGAAGGATTGGAAACACCACTTAATCCTGATGGAAACTTTGGTGCTTTAGTAGCACTTCGCGACTTACGCGATGGAACAAACCATACAGGAATGAACCCTAAAAATGAGAAGTTAATACGCCACATTGGTTTCTCGGGACATGCTCACCCACCAGCAATGATGGATATGATTCAGCGCGATGAATATGGGATTTTAGACGGTATGTTAGTGTCTATTAATGCCAACGACAAAACTAAAATGAACATGCAGAATAATGTAATTCCGGTTGCTGAAGCAAAAGGAATGGGAATTATAGGTATGAAGGTTTTTGCCGACGCTGCTATGTACCACAAAGAACCACGCTGGTCGCAAACTCCAGTTGATGTTTTCCGAAAAATTGGAACGCCGGAATTGCCAAGTAAACCGCTAATTGAATATTCACTTACAACTCCTGGTGTTCATACCTTAATTATTGGAATTGGGCACATTGACGAAGATTCAATGAAGTGCCAGTTGGTGCAAAATTTTTATGCGGCACAAATAGAACCCGATGGAATGAGTACCGATGAACGAAATAAAATTGAGGTGCAGGCTGCAAAAATAAAACCTGAGAGTAATTATTTTCAGGCGGTTGAAAATAGGGGACTGGTTGCTCCGCGTGAATTACAAATTAATGATAATACTATTACCTGGCAAAGTGCGTTTGCCGGAGACGAGCCAATTTCGCATTATGAAATTTTGGTTGATGGAAAACTTGTGGGAAAGGTAGATCATAAACCACAGCTTTTGAAAAGTGAACCTTTTTCGTTTCAGATTGAAAAAGAAGCAGGGAAAATTTTGATTGCCGCAGTTGATTTCTCTGGCAACCGAGCTGAAGCAAAATTGAGTTAGTAAAAAGCCCCACCT
>JAUVDE010000120.1 GCA_030595485.1 Draconibacterium sp. | reverse complement strand
GCTAACTCAATCAGCTCAATTATTTCGCGTGTTTTGCCCGAGTTCGAAATTACCAACAAAGCATCGTTTTCTTGTATAATTCCAAGGTCGCCATGTTGCGATTCGCTGGGGTGAAGAAATACAGCAGGAGTGCCGGTTGAACTAAAAGTAGTGGCAATATTTGCTGCAATTTGCCCAGCTTTTCCCATTCCGCTGGTTACCAACTTCCCTTTTTTCTCGTGAATTTGTTTATGGATAATTTCAATAGCTGAAATAAATCCATCTTCAACAGGAATGTTTTTTATGGCTTGCGCTTCGTGCTCTATAACTTTTCTGATTGCTTCCTTCATTGTTGCTTACTTTTGAACTGCAAATCTAAAGGAAAAAATTGAAGCCAATAAATATGTAGGTAAGCTTTTAAAATAATTTACAAATATGTGACTTTGGTTACCATAGAAATGTGTTATAGGTCATAAAAATTATTGAACAATTTGCAGGCTTTAGCAGTTAAATATTAGTTACATTTAACGATAATTTTTAAAACCAATAGTGAAATAACCTTAAGTATCTGAAAGGAAATTTGCTGAATGGGAAATGCTTTTTTCAGTTACCTTAAGAACAAACAACTTTAATGAGATGAAGATTCACGAATATCAAGCTCGAAATTTATTCAGGAAGTACGGGATTCCTGTTCCGGAAGGTGTTGTGTGCCATTCGGTTGATGAAGTAAAACAAAAAGTATCTGACGAAGACAAACTACGTGTAGTAAAAGCCCAGGTTCAGGTGGGTGGACGAGGGAAAGCCGGTGGTGTAAAGCTGGCAACTACCAAAGCCGAAGCGGTTGAAAAAGCGAAACAAATTCTTGGGATGGAAATTAAAGGTATTACAGTTGAAAAAATACTGGTTGCCGATGCAGTTGACATTGAAAAGGAATTTTATGTGGGCCTAATAAACGACCGTAACACAAAGTCGGTAACGCTAATGGCAAGTGCCGAAGGTGGTGTTGAAATTGAAGAGGTTGCAAAAGTCTCGCCCGAGAAAATTATTAAAATGGCAATTGACCCGGCAATGGGATTAATGGCGTGGCAAGCTCGGAAAATTGCTTTGCAGTTATTTAACGACCCAAAACAAATTCGTCAGGCTGCCGATATTTTTGTGAAGTTGTATGCTTTGTACATCGATACCGATTCGTCCTTAGCTGAAATTAATCCGTTGGTTTTAACTCCGGATAAACAAGTTTTGGCAATTGATGGTAAAATGAATTTCGATGATAATGCTTTGTTCCGTCAGAAAGAAATAATTGCCATGCGCGAGGCTGATGAGAATGAGCAAAAAGAGATTGAAGCGAATGCAAAAGGACTGTCGTACATTAAATTAGATGGAAACATTGGGTGTATGGTAAACGGCGCTGGTTTGGCAATGGCAACTATGGATATGATTAAACTGTATGGTGGAGACCCAGCTAACTTTCTTGATATTGGTGGCTCATCGAACCCACAGAAAGTGGTTGATGCCATGAATATTTTGCTTAGTGACAAAAATGTAAACTCAGTGATGATTAATATTTTTGGTGGAATTACACGTTGCGATGATGTTGCACGTGGTTTGGTTGCTGCCTTAGATATTATTAAAACCGAAGTTCCTATTGTAATTCGTTTGTCGGGAACAAATGCCAAAGAAGGTTTAGAAATTATAAAAACCACAGGATTGCCGGTTGTTGAAACCATGAGTGAAGCTGCTAAAACAGCAATTGAACTGAGTATTAGTCGAAAGTAAAAAGTAAAAGAAATGAGCATTCTTATAAATAAAGATACAAAGGTAATTGTACAAGGAATTACCGGTCGCGATGGTGCTTTTCACACCAGTAAAATGAAAGCCTACGGAACCAACATTGTTGGTGGTATTTCTCCGGGAAAAGGAGGACAACAAGTTGATGGTATTCCTGTATTTAATACGGTTGCCGAAGCCGTTAAGGCAACAGGTGCAAATGCATCGGTTATTTTTGTTCCGGCACCATTTGCCGGCGATGCTATTATGGAAGCCAGTTATGCGGGTGTTGATTTGGTGATTTGTATTACCGAGCATGTTCCGGTTCAGGATATGATTAAAGTAACGCCTGTTTTAAAGAAAAACGGAACCAAATTGGTTGGTGCTAACTGTCCGGGATTAATTACTCCCGATGAGTGTTTGATTGGAATCCTTCCGGGAATGATTTTCAAAAAAGGAAATGTAGGATTGATTTCTCGCTCGGGAACTTTAACATACGAAGTGGTGAATATGCTTACCGAAAACAATTTGGGGCAAACTACTTGTGTGGGAATTGGTGGCGATTCAGTTTCTGGTTTGTACTTCATCGACTTACTTGAGATGTATGAAAATGATCCGGAAACAGAAGCTGTTGTTGTTATAGGCGAAATTGGTGGCGATGCTGAAGAGCAAGCAGCACGATTTATTAAAGATAAAATGACCAAACCTGTTGTTGCATTTATTGCCGGTCAGTCGGCGCCTCCGGGAAAACGAATGGGGCACGCCGGTGCAATTATTTCGAGCGGAGCAGGTACTGCCGAGGAAAAAATTAAAGCTTTTAAAGCTGCCGGTGTGCCGGTTGCAAAAGAGCCAAGAGAAATTCCTGGATTAGTAAAAGAAAAACTTGGATTATAATCCAAAAAGAATAAAAAAGGAAACCGGTTTTTGCCGGTTTTTTTATGTTCGTCGGTTTAATGTAGATTTTTGGAAAACAAAACAACATATCATCAAAATTTAAATGAAACCTGGCTTAAAGCTGCTGTTTTAGGAGCAACCTGGGCTGCATCCGAAATTATATTGGGTAGCTTTTTGCATAATCTACGCGTGCCTTTTAAGGGAAATATTCTAACTGCCATTGCTCTTATTTTATTAATTACGGCATCGTTTAAGTGGAAAGACAAAGGTTTGTTTTGGCGGAGTGGGCTTATTTGTGCTTTAATGAAAACCATGTCGCCAAGCGCAGTAATTTTTGGTCCGATGATGGCCATTTTTGCCGAAGCTCTTTTGTTTGATTTATCGGTGCGTTTTATCGGTCGGAATACTTTGGGTTTTATCGTTGGGGCGGCTTTGGCTATGTCTTGGGTGTTTTTTCAGAAAACATTTAAGTTGTTGTTGTACTACGGCTCTAATATTGTTGAAATTTACGAAAACCTCTTGCTCTTTATTGAAAAGCAGATAGAGATTGAAAGCAATGTTTTTTGGTTACCCTTACTAATACTTCTGTGTATTTATGCCGCATTTGGTGTAGGCACTGCAGTTGTTGGAATACGAATAGGCAAAAGTGTTTTAAGTAGTGCTCAACACAACAGTTTTAAGGCCGCTATTGCAGCTGAAGACAATCAAAGAAAGGTGAAAGCCGAGTTTCCGCATTCACTCGTTTGGTTGGGTTTAAGTTTTTTAGCGCTTGTTTTTAGCCTTATACTTATTGGGCAAACAAGTTGGTATGTGTGGCTGCCATCGTCAGTGGTTTTATTAACTGTTTGGGTGTTGCGCTACAAGCGTGGAATGCGCCAGCTTTCGAAACCAAAATTTTGGATTTCGTTTGCCTTGATTACGATTCTTGCGGCTGTTTTAATTACGGCGGTTAATGGTTCCGAAAATTCGTGGATTGATGGGCTGAGGATGGGGCTTGAAATGAATGTGAGAGCTGCCATTGTAATTGTTGGTTTTTCGGTTTTGGGTACCGAGTTGTACAATCCGCTGATTCGAAATTATTTGGCAAAATCGGCCTACAAACAGGCAAGCCTTGCTTTGGAACTGGCATTTGAAACATTGCCTTACGTTATTGGTCAGTTACCTGATGCGCGTACTTTTTTGACTGAGCCGGGGAAAGTTATTCAGCTTTTAATACATCATGCCGAATATCGATTAAATGAACTAAATGCCAGTTTAAATACAAAAGTTGTAATTATTACGGGTGGAGTCAAAGCTGGAAAAACAAGCTTTCTCCGAAAGGTAAGTGAAGAACTGAATAAGTCGGGAAAATTAGTTTGTGGTTTTATTTCGCCAAGAATATTGGATGGAAATACAACTGTTGGTTATTCGATTCAAAATGTGGAAACTGGAGAAATACTTCCTTTTTTAAACGAAAAAAAAGCGGAACTAATTGATACCAGCAAAAGTATTGGTAAATATTTTATTGATTCGGATACAGAGCAAAAAGCCAAACAAATTTTAAGTGATACTTTACTGAAAGGCGCTGACATTATAATAATTGATGAAGTAGGGCGCTTGGAGTTGCGTGGTGGCGGCTGGTGTGAGGAGTTACAGGAATTACTTCAATCGAATAAAGCAACTTTGGTTTTATCGGTTAGAGATAGTTTTGTTCAGCCTGTTATTGAATATTTTAAAATTGATAATGTGGAAGTTTGCGAAGTTGAAAACGCATTTCCGGAAGAAGTAGTGACGCTTGTAAACCGCAAGTGAGAAAGATTCATCGGGTAACCAATATGTGTTTTGAAAGTCATCCGATGAAGTTGTTTGCATTTATAAAATTCCTTCAATATTCTCCGGAGGATTTGCTAAAACAGCTTTATCGCCATTTACAACTATTGGGCGATGCAAAAGCCTTGGGTTTTTAACCAGAACTTTAATCCATTCTTCATCGCTTAGAATTTGTCCTTTGTAAATATCTTTGTACAACTGCTCGTGCTGACGAACAAAATCAAAAGGTTTTTTGCCGGATTTGGCAATTAGTGCTGTTAATTCTGTTTCATTAATACCTTCATCCAGGTACTTGAAAATTTCAAATTTATAGCCTTTGTCTTCCATGTACTGCAAACCTTTCCGGCTTTTCGAACAACGTGGATTGTGGTATATCTTCATTTTATATTTTTTAAGGTTCAAGAATCAAGACACAAGAATCAAGAAAAAGTTCATTGGAATTTTCAAGAGTTTGGGCAGTTTTTAATTTGTTATCGATTTTATGTAGTTGTAAAAATCTTCCTTTGCTCTAAATTTCTCACCACTATTTTCTTTTGAATATTGATTAGAAAGTTTAGGATCAAGAATTCGTGATTTAGAGTTGTCTTTTAACTGAATTCGCAACATTTCTTTTAACTCCTCTTTAATCTGTTCATCGTAAATTGGGCAGGCCACTTCAATTCTTCGGTTCAGGTTTCGAGGCATCCAGTCGGCCGATGAAATATACATTTTTTCTTCGCCACCTGCACCAAAAAGGAAAATACGCGAGTGCTCTAAATATTTGTCGACAATACTTATGGCATTAATTTTTTCGCTAACCCCGTTAAGTCCAACCTGTAAGCCAAAAATTCCACGTACAATAAGGTTTACTTTAACGCCAGCTTTAGCTGCATTGTAAACTTTTTTCATCATTTTAGGATCGATGAGGCTGTTCATTTTTAAGGTCATCCAGGCTGGTTTCCCCTGTTTCGCCAATTCAATTTCACGATTTATGTTTTCTTCAAAATGACTGCGCATTATAAATGGACTAACCACCAAATGCTTATAATTATAGTGTTGGTAATTTTGGTTAAAAAAGTTAAATACCTGTTCCACTTCATCGGCTAAGCGCGAATCGGCAGTTAATAAACCTTCATCTGCATAAACGCGTGCAGTACCTTCGTGGAAATTACCAGTTCCAATGTAGGCGTAGTTGCGCATCTGTCCTTCTTCCTTTCGCTGAACCCAAACCAGTTTACTGTGTACTTTCATGCCGGGCACTCCGTTAATAACATTGGCGCCTTCTTCCTGTAATTTATTCGACCAGAAAATATTGGCTTCTTCGTCGAAACGTGCCTGAAGTTCAATTACAACTGTTACGTTTTTTCCATTACGGACCGCATTTAAAAGAGCGTTAACTACTTTCGAATCGGCTGCAACACGGTAAATGGTTAAGCCAATTTCTTTCACCTGCGGATCGATGGCCGCTTCGCGCAAGAAATCGATAAGGTGATTAAACGTTTGGTATGGATAATGCAACATCACATCCTTTTGCCGCATCGCTTTCATTACGCTGGTAAATGGCGGTAAGTCTTTGTGACGTGAAGGCGGAAGTTTGGTATAATAATGTTTCTTTTTCCCAATTTCAGGAAAATTCATAAAATCTCGATGGTTGTGGTAGCGCCCTCCTGGCACGGCATCACTTCCCTCTGCCATTTTCATTTTTTTCAATAAAAAGTGAAGCAGATCATCTGGCATGGTTTTGTCGTAAATCATACGCACCGGCTTCCCTCTTTTTCGCATTTTTAGGCTGCTGCTCATTTTTTCCATAAAACTTTTCGAAATGTCGTCGTCAATATCCAACTCGGCATCGCGTGTAATTTTTATGGTGTAAGCTTCAAAAACATCGTATTCGAAATAAAAGAAAATATCCTTAGCACAGTAACGAATAATATCGTCGACCATTATTACAGACTGCTTATCATTGTCTTTTGGAAGCACCAAAAAGCGCGGCACTGAACGTCCCGGAATCCGAATTAGCGAGTAAGCATAATCCGTAGCATCCTCTTTTTTCGAAAGTTTAAATGCCAGATAAGCCGAGCGATCGCGTAGATATGGAAATTTGTTTTTACGCAACATAATTGGCACCAGGTTAGGAAGTACTTTGTCGTAGAAATATTTCTTGACAAACTTTCCTTGTTTTTCGGTAAGCTCACTTTCATTTACCATGAAAATGTTATTCTCTCTCAGCTCCTCCAAAATGTCGGTGTAAATCTCTTGAACCTTATTCTGCTGGGCATGTACAATAGACTGAATCTTGTCGTGTAGTTCTTTTGGTGAAAAATTTCCCAGTAAATTTTCCTCGTCTTTCCCCAGCGCAACCATACGTCGAACGGCTGCAACACGTACCCTAAAAAACTCATCGAGGTTATTCGAAAATATGCCAATAAAACGTATGCGTTCAAACAGTGGAGTATTTGGATCATCAGCTTCCTGTAATACTCTTTCGTTAAACGACAACCAACTAATTTCGCGGTTTATGAACTTTTCTTTTGAATACATCTATGCTAGTTTTGTACAGGTTCGAACTCCAATGTCACGTTTTGACACAATATCAGAAAAGCAGGGCTAATTTCCAAAAAGAGAAAGCACTGAAATAGATGTTATTCACCACCAAATTCCATTAAATAGGCTTTTATAAAACCATCGAGTTCGCCATCTAAAACAGCATTTACATTTCCTGTTTCGTAGCTTGTTCTAACGTCTTTTACCATTTTATAGGGTTGCAAAACGTAAGATCTTATTTGCGATCCCCACTCAATTTTTTTCTTTTGCGATTCAATGGCTGAGGTTTTTTCTTGGCGTTTGCGTAGTTCCTCCTCATAAAGCTGCGATTTTAACAGACGTAAGGCATTTTCTTTGTTGCCCATCTGCGAACGACTTTCCGTGTTCGCGATAATTATTCCTGAAGGAGCATGTCGTAACCGAACACCGGTTTCCACTTTATTTACATTTTGTCCTCCTGCACCTCCACTTCGGAAAGTATCCCAGGTAATGTCCGATGGGTTTACTTCAATTTTAATGGTGTCGTCTATTAGTGGTGCCACATAAACCGAGGTAAAAGAGGTCATGCGTTTATTTTGCGCATTAAAAGGCGAGAGACGTACCAAGCGGTGAACACCATTTTCGCTTTTCAGATAACCGTAGGCAAAGTCGCCTTCAATTTCTAATGTGCAGCTTTTTATGCCCACTTCGTCGCCGGCTTGCATGTCGGCAATTTTTACTTTGTAGCCTTGTTTTTCAATCCAGCGCGAGTACATTCTGAAAAGCATTTCGGCCCAATCGTTACTTTCGGTTCCACCGGCACCGGCATTTATGCGTAGTACTGCTCCCAAACGATCCTCTTCGTTCCGAAGCATATTCTTAGCTTCCAGTTCTTCCACTAAAACCACAGTGTCAGCATGGCTTTGGTCAATCTCTTCTTCGCTGGCTTCTTCCATTTCGAAGAATTCGTAGAGCACTAACAAGTCTTCGGTAGCAGTGTCTACTTTTTTAAAGCCATTAGTCCACACTTTTATGGTGCGGATTTTTTTCATTTGGGCTTCGGCTTCTTTTGGGTGGGTCCAGAATTCAGGATCCTGGGTTTTGAGTTCTTCCTCTTCGAGTTCAATTATTTTCGCATCGTAGTCAAAGATGCCTCCTCAGCGCATCCCGGCGCTCAACAAGGTCTTTAACCTGTTCCTTTAAAATCATTAAAATGAGTTTTTTTTGATTGGATGACAAATGTAAGAAGAATATTGGTGGGTTTACTGGATTTTGCACAACGTCATTCCGAATTTATTTCGGAATCTATATTTACGAGTGGAGACCTTGAAACAAGTTCAAGGTGACGAGCAACTCTGCTGCAATTTTATTCTAAAGCCAATTTCATATAACGGTGAATCAGTTCCGGCTCGAAACCTCGCCCTTGTGTGTAGCGAATGATTTGTCCCATTTTTTTGAATTTGTCTTTTTCTTTAACAGCTTTTGCTTTAGCCTTCATGGTTTTTATGAGAACTGCCTTGTATTTTTCATCTTCAATATTCTCTAAGCCATACGCAATCACGTCATCCGAAAGGCCTTTGGCACGTAGGTAATGGCGCATTTTTATTTTGCCCCACTTGTTAATTTTAAATTTGTCGTTTACGTAAGCACGAACATAACGTTTATCGTCAATGTATTTTTCGTCAATCAGTTTTTCGATAATCTCATCAACTATTTCTTCTACAATTTCGTAGGCAAGAATTTTCTTTCTGATATCGGTAGAACATTGTTCCGAGCGGCTGCACAAATGTGCCATTTTAGAATAAGCCTGTTGTACTTGTGGTTCATGATTTTCCATATTGAACGACGCAATTTATTG
>JAUVDE010000046.1 GCA_030595485.1 Draconibacterium sp. | reverse complement strand
TGATGTGCTTGTTGAGCCCGATGATAAAATACTATAATCGTTGATGAGTAACTCCGCGTCGGCGCTGCTTTCTCGTGCCCATTGAAATACCTTCCAGTTAATATCCTTTCCGACAGTACGTTGCAACCAATCGGCATGGTTAGTGGTTGATTCATTGAGTACATCGAAAACAGACATACGGTTTTTGTAATAGTCAACAGTTTTCTGAACCCTGATTTTACAGATTGCTTCAATCTCGCTTTCGGTTCTTGCCGTACCATCGGATTTTCCCCGTACCCATTTAGGCAATTTATGATAATCACTTCCATCATTGTCACCCGTTCCTCCCCAAATTAGTACATGCCCTTTCATGGGTAAATTGTAGGTGTCTGCCCAATCGAGGTATTCATTAACTCTGGTATAATTTACAGGTCCTTCATTTTTTTGCATCCCACTCCATTTAAAGTCGTTTGCAACCACACTTCCATTAAAATATTTTAGCATAACAGCTGTAGACCACGATTCATTTTCATCCAGTTTTATCATCGACTCAAAAGGAAATTGATGCCTGGTCATTTGTAGAGCGGCATCTTTTGCCGTTATAGGATTGCCGGCAGTACCAATAAATTGAATTGTAAAATCCCCTTTTCTTAAATCCTGAATTCGTTTATCGGCTTCCGTTTCCCAATCATCTGGTGAAGAATTATTTGAAGTATTAATAGTAGCTTTTAAGCTATCAACTTTATAGTTGGCAATGGTTTCGAAGAAAAATTTAAACTGCCAGTCATTTCTGAGGTCGGCTTGAATATCAATTTCCAGTTCATGTTTTTCCCAATTAGTGCCAACCGTTACCGATTTATATTTTGTTACGCTTGGAGAGGTCTGGGATTGCATACCACAACGAACAGTAGAATTGGCTAGTGAAGATTGAGCATAGAATGAAATATGTACCACTTCGTTGGAAAAAGTATTTTCTTGCTGGTTGATAATTCCAACATCCCAGAAATTAGTTCCAAAAGCAGAAATATTTGCCTGAAGTACTTCATTGTCGTTTCCCTGACTAATTATTGCATAATCAACAACCGAATTATTGTTGTTATTGTACTGCCAACTCGTATTTTTTCCTGAACTAAAATTTCCATTGGTAATTAAGGAAACTTCATTTATTAATTGCACAGTAACTTCATTCGAGTAGCCTCCCTTGTAATTATCCCCAACAGTCTGAAGTTTAAACCTATAGTCGCCACCGTTAGTTAACCCAGGAATAGTTATTTCAGTGCTTGAAAGTTTAATAGCTCCCTGCATTATTTCCTGGTACTGGCCGCTTCCTTCCTTCATCAGAAGCTTTATTGCTGTGGCATCGCTAACATTATAAATTTTCAAGTTAGCAGAAGAAGCTGTCGTTTCTTTAACTTCAATTGTAGTTCCTTCTTTAACTCTATCCCACCCGGCATACATAAGGTTTTTCATTCGATCCCTTGCATCACCATATGTATTCTCACCACTTATCAGAGGAACCAAATTTGTAGTATCTAAGTTCAGCGGAGTATTGATGTGATGTTTATACAATTCGCTGGATATTACCTCACCGTTACTTTCATCAATATATTCTGTATACCGATAGTCTTTTGTGCGAACAGTATTACCCATAATCGTTCCCCAGCGTGGATATTGACTAAAAGCAGCACTCTTCCATGGAGAAGTTGGATTTCCCAATAAGGATTTCAGACTCATTCCGTCCAAATCAGAAGGTGCATCTATCCCAACTAAATCGGTTAGTGTTGGAAACACATCCACCAATTCTATCATTTTTTTGCAAATTAATCCGCCGGGCATACCGGGAACATCCATAATAAAAGGAGTTCTAACATCCACTTCGAAGTTGGTATGTTTACACCAATCGCCATACTCGCCTAGTTTCCAGCCGTGGTCGCTCCAAAGTACAATTATTGTATTTTCTCTGAGTCCAAGTTGATCAAGCTTGTCAATCACTTTTCCTACCTGTGCATCGATATACGAGACACAGGCTCTATATCCATGAATTAATTCTTTGGTTTGTTCTTCGCTCAAGTCTTCTGTTTCGGGCATTCCGTAATAACTTCGTAATTCACCCCAAGATGTTGTTGAATAACTCGACAATCCCTCTGGTGCATTTGGAATGGGCATTTCAATCGAATTCCGGTCGTACAAATCCCAATATTTTTTAGGGGCAAGAAAGGGCAAATGAGGTTTTTTAAAGCCAACTGCTAAAAAGAATTGTTGGTCTTTGTATTGTTCTAATTTTTCGATAGCCCTTTCAGCAGTTTGTCCATCCTGATAGGCATTGTCTTCCACATCCGTATTTTCAGTTGGAGGGCCAAAGCTTGTTCCGTCATCTCGCACATACGAAGGCGATTCATTCAGATATCCCTGATGAAACCAAGTGCCATCAACACCGTTTCGGGGCCGCCATGCCGCTTCCGACCAAGCCTCCGGATCATCGTTTTGATGATGATATATTTTTCCTAAAGAAATGGTATTGTAGCCCTTGTTTTTAAAGGTTTTTGGCATGGATACCACATCAGGAGCTTCTTCTTTTAATTTGTTGTCGAGTTTATAAATATTGGTAGTGGCAGGACGTAAACCCGACAGCATACTAATCCGGCTGGGTGTGCAAATAGCTTGCTGAGAATAGGCGTTTTGAAAAAGCATTCCATCGTTTGCTAATTTGTCAATATTTGGCGTATGCATATGTGAACTCCCATAACACTTTAATTCTGGACGTAAATCATCGATGGCAATAAACAGAACATTTTTTTCCTGAGAAAATGATTGTTGGGATGAAAACAAACTCAGATAAATTAATAGGAAAATAATATTTCTGTTTGTATTCATCTACTTGTAACTTTTTAGTAATTCAACAATTTCAAAGTAGGCTGGTTTGGCCTCATAATTATCGTTAAAAAGGCATCCATCCCTGTCTTTATTTGCTGTATCGTTTGCACGAATGTGCCAGTAATTTATACCCACTACACCATTGCTTCTGTTGTCTAGAACCGTTTTGGTTACTGCTTTAAAAGTTGCCGCCTGTTCGTTTACTTTACCTTTATTATCATCTTTTAACCATACGTTAAATTCGGTTATATGAAATTCGAGTTTGTTGGCATGGCACCACTGAATAATTTCAGCGAGGTATTCAATATTGCCCGGAATTTTCTCCCAACCTAAATCGATATGCGCTTGCCATCCAAGACCATCAACACGTAGATTGTTTTCTCTCAAATATAAAACCAAGGCTTTCATTTTATCCCACGATGATTTTTCGAGCGCACCATGTTGATTGATAATTTGTTTGATGTCGGGTGCCAATTCGTTGGCAATTTCAAAAGCTTGTTTAATATATAATGGTGGTTTTAAAGGATGCGATTCGTCGAAGCCAATTTTTGGCCATGGATTTTCCCATTTGTCGGTTCCGGGTTTTGGACCAAACCAATCTCCAGTTGTTTTATCAATGGTTTCGTTTACCACATCGAGCCAAAGAATGTTTGATGTACCCTTGTATTTATTACAAAGTGCAGTCATATACTCCTGTAACATAAGCTCCAATTCTTCAGCGGTCCGGGAATCTTCTCTTACCCACGGCGAGCATTGTGGACTTATTGGTGCGTGCATGCGAATTACCTGCGTATTCGTTTTGCAGAATTGAACCCAGTCATCCGATTTTTCGTACTGATATTTTCCGGGTTCAGGATGGATATACGATTGTTTAAAGTCATTAGCCGGCGTTACATAACTAAATTCGCGTTTAAGAATTTCCCCTGATTTTGTTTCCATTAAATTATGATGACAGGCCGAGCCGATAAAAACATTTCCTTCAGGAAAAACCTCAGCAACTATCTCACGAATTGTTTGCTCGGTTTCTTCTATTTCAGGTTCAGGAATTAAATCTGTTCCCGAAGAATTGCAACTAATAAGCGAGCACAGCACTATAAAAAAAAGGTATTTCATTTTCATTCTATTTACTACTATTTATTTCTTTTAACAGGTGTTTTGTAAAATTTGCAGCACCATCAACCGACAAATGAACTGCATCATTTAAATCATCTACCGTGGTCATTTTATGCCCTTCAATTAGAAATAGGTTTTTATCGCCTTTAGCCTGAAGTTTATTAATTATTTCACGTTCGGTATCACGAATATCATCCAAACTGTCGCTTCCATTTTTAGGAGTTAGCGATTTACTGGTGGTAGGAAGAATACAATAAATTTTAGCTTTGGGTTGAACCTTTCTTAATTCAAGCAACAACTTTTTGTAATAAGGTTTTATTTCCGATTCGATTAAAAATGTTGAATTCCAATCGTTATAACCCCACAAAACAGTAATTACATCTACCTTAATGTCTTTTAATAATTGGGCTACCGGCCACGATATTTTTGAGCCTCCAACAGCCAGATTGTACAGTTCCCAATTTTTTTCTCTGGCTAGTAAAAACGGATAACTTAAATAAGCAGCCCCTTTTTGCCCCACTCCGTGTGTTATTGAATTACCAATTGCAACGTAAACTGGTTTCGTTTCCTTTTTAACAGGAAAGAGTTTCGCCTTATTATCTATTTTCAAGCCTAAAAAGTTTACTCCTGAAAAAGTGGGTAATACAATTTCCCAATTATTAGATTCTTTTTTTTCCTGATTATCTATCGTAAAAGTCAGGCCATTTATACTTTTATAGAATTCACCATTTTTATAGACTCCAAAAACATTTTGACGGCTATCGGCATCGTTTCTTTTTTCAAAGGCAACATCTATTTTAGAGCTGTTGCATGAAAAACAAATGGTAACTCCCGATTGAGTATTTGCTTTTTTTGCGACCATAAATGTCTGTGGGTGCTCCAGCATACTTTTTGAATGACGGCTTATTATTACTTTTTGATCCGATTTTTGAATAAACAGTGCACCTTTGAATTCGATAAGTTGATTATTGGGTTTAATAAACTTTCTGTCTTCAGCCTTTGCCATCAAAACAAATCCGAAAAGAAAAACCAGTATCAATATTCTACTCATCATTTTTTTGTCTTTTTATGAACGGCATTAATATCTTTTTTCCAGTTCTCTAATTTTGTATGAAGTGCATTTCCCAGCTCCTTTTTAGCAGTCATCAAATTGGTGGTTTCATAAGGATCTGTAGACAAATCATACAACTCTGTATTTTGAGTATCGTAATAATCGATTAATTTGAAATCGCCAATGCGTATGGCACTTGCATTTTCATCGCCAGTTGATTCTGGTCGCCCCACAGGAGAATGCCACAAAAGTTTTCTTTCAAACGGTTTCCCACCCTTTATCGCAGGAAGCATTGAAACTCCATCAAGATGATTTTCTGATTGCAAAGGAATGTCTGCGATATCGAGTAACGTAGGGAAAATATCGGTATTTATGGTAAGCTGATTTGTGCTTTCCCCAGACTGAACTACACCCGGATAATATACAATAAAAGGGACTTTAATTCCGCCTTCGTACACATGCCCTTTACCCGCTCTTAAGGGCAAATTAGAGGTAGCCAAAGGGCGTTTGCTTTTTATGCCGCGATTAGATAAACCTCCATGATCGGAAGTGAATACGATTACCGTATTCTCGTAAATTTTCTCTTGTTTTAGAACATTCACCAGTTTTCCCAGGCTTTCATCCATACTTTCAATCATGGCCGCGTAAATCGCATTATCCTGTCGCATTTTTGTGCTTCCATCCTTCATCGTGAACTCCGGCCCTTCAAAACTCATACTTTCCAACTTCTTTTCATACTTACTAATTTTTTCTTTTTTAGCCTGAAGAGGTGTATGAACTGCATAATGTGCCAAGACTGCAAAAAACGTTTCCTTCTTATGTGAGCGAATAAACTTTATAGTTTCATCAGTAAGTCGATCAGTAAGATATTCCCCATCAATACCTTCATCAAGCCCAACAATATTTCTATGGTTACTTTTATCACCTTCCCTTTTAACATTGTAAGGAAAAAAATATGATGGCGGTGCACCCGCATGGCATCCTCCAACGTTAATGTCGTAACCTTGATTTTGTGGCCAATGTGTTTCAGTTTTCCCCAAGTGCCATTTCCCTGCAAAAAAGGTAGTATAGCCCGAATTCTGCAAAACTTCAGCAACCGTAGTTTCAGCTAACTTCATCTGCTCTGGTCGTCCGGGAATTCCTTCTCTTGCCGGATACTTACCAGTTTGAATGGAGTACCTTGATGGCGTACATCTGGGATGGCTAACATAGGCATTTGCAAATTGAATTCCTGAACTTGCTAAATTATCAATATTGGGTGTTTCATAGAAATTTGAGCCTGTACACGAAAGATCAAAATAACCAAGATCATCAACTAAAAAAAGAATAATATTGGGTTTGTCTTTTGAAAAAGATTGGATCGTAATCAATAACCCAATCATTATTAATATCACTTTCATACTTTTTGCTTTAAACCTTATTATTGTTGCGTTGTATTAAGATTTTAAAATATTGTCAAACTCGGAATCGGAAATGACATCCAGTTATCCCAGCATAATTTGGCTGTATTCGAAAAATATCTGTAACCTTTGTGTCCTACTTTAATTTGTAGAAACGACTGTCTCCGGTGGTGCTTTAAGGTAGCCCAGTGAGACCAAAAACTTAT
This sequence comes from Draconibacterium sp., assembly GCA_030595485.1. Classification (GTDB taxonomy): domain Bacteria; phylum Bacteroidota; class Bacteroidia; order Bacteroidales; family Prolixibacteraceae; genus Draconibacterium. Next base: position 7,005 of record JAUVDE010000046.1, on the reverse strand, counting down.
CCATTTCGTGTACTGTATCAACAAATACTGCATTTGAGCTTTTCCCGTAATTAAAGAAACCATGTCCCTCTCCCTGGTAAGCAACCAATGTACATTCATTGCCAAACTCATGCATCCTTTTAGTAAATAATTCTACCGATATAAATGGTACGGTTTTATCGCCTGTTCCATGAAAAATAATTGTTGGAGGCAATTTACCAACCACGTTGTGATAAGGTGACATGTTCTCTGGTTTTGTTCCCATTCTTTTCTCCAAACCGGCCATTTTTTCATTCGATTCCTTTTTTACATCATCAGTTGGGGCAAGTACCAGAGCCGGATTAAAAAGAACCAAAGCATTGGGTTTTGAACTGATTGATTTATTTTCATTTTCATCGTCGAATTTTGGTAAAGTGGCACATGCTGCTGCTAAATGCCCTCCGGCAGAACCGCCTCCTGCAGCAATTCTATTTCCATCAACACCCAATTCCGAGGCATTTTCACGAATCCAACGTATTGCCGATTTGGCATCAGAAACACATACTTTTGCAGGAACGCCGTGCCGGCTTTTAACCCGATAATCTGCAACTATCGCAACCATTCCCCTCGCCGATAAATATTCACAATGTTTTACAAATTGAGCAGGACTTCCAGCATTCCAGCCGCCTCCAAAGAAGAATACAATGGCAGGTGTTGTATTCGTTGATTTATGTTTTTCTGGCGTAAATATCCATAAATTCAATTTGGTTCCGTCAACAGTTTTATATGTAACCTGCTTTGCTCCGTCAATATATGGAGGATATGCTCTCTGTCCCTTAGCTTCAAAAATAAAACTGAAACAGCATACTATTGTTACAAGTGATATTATTTTCATATATATAGTATTTATTATTTCTCCTGTCTTTCAAATTCGGAGATATTGCCAAAATCGGTGTCAGTAATTGCCCTTAAATCGGTCAACGATTTATTATTCTCATAATTGATCATTTGATTTTTTAAGTCAACTTTCATCTTCTCGATAATTTCTTTATAAGCCGGGTTGTTAATGGCATTATTCAATTCATTTGGATCTTTCTCTAAATCATAAAATTCCCAAACATCGATATTGTAGTAAAAATGCGCCAGTTTATACTGCTCGTTTCTAATACCATAATGGGGTTGAACATGGTGCCAAAACGGGAACTCGTAATAATGGTAATACATGGATTTGGTCCAGTCGTTGGGAGTATTTCCCTGCAAGTTGGCAAAAAATCCACGTCCTTGAATTTCTTCAGGAGGAGTAATGCCCGCCATTTCCAATAATGTGGGAGCAAAATCAATATTGGTAATAATATCGTTACTTTTCTGTCCGGCTCCAATCTTATTTGGATAGCGTACTAAGAATGGCATTCGAAGCGATTCTTCATAAATAAACCGTTTGTCGAACCAACCATGATCGCCAAGATAAAAACCCTGATCAGAGGTATAGATAACGATTGTATTTTCAGCTAATCCATTTTCATCTAAATATTCGAGTACCCGACCAATATTGTCGTCAACCGATTTTACACAAGCCAGATAATCCTTTATATATGTTTGATATTTCCAGTTCCGGTTTTCATCAGGGCTTAGACTTTTATCCGGATAAACATTTTCAATTCTTTCGTTGCCAAAATTATTCCATTCGCCCAATTCTTTTCCTTTTAATTGAATTGGCGGAGCTAACTTCATGTCTTTACGATTCAGATCGTTCATTTCCATGTCGGTATCACCGGCAGTTTTTTCGCGGGTTTTATAGTCGTCGTTATACGTTGCAGGATAAGGCATTTCAATGTCTTCCCATAAATCGACATATTTTGTATCGGGTTCCCAGTTTCGGTGAGGAGCTTTGTATTGCAATAACAAACAAAAAGGTTTATCCTTTTTTGAGTTTGTTTTAAGCCAATCGATTGCAAAATCTGTGGTCAGATTTGTTGCATATCCTTTTTCAGTAATTGTTTCTCCATTTTGGTTATAAACCGGATTCCAGTAAAATCCTTGTTGCCCACCACCTTCATGAAACTTAAAATAATCAAATCCTTTGGGTTCAACACCTAAATGCCATTTCCCAAACAAACCCGTTGTATAACCATTTTCATGAAGTTCTTCAGGAAAAGTCCACTGGTTTGAATTAAACTGACCACCACTTTCGTTTTTGTAGTAGCCGTTAATATGGCTGTATTTACCGGTTAGAATAGCTGCCCGGCTTGGCCCACAAATGGCATTTGTACAGAAAACATTTTTCATGATCATACCTTCTTCTGCCAAGCGATCGATATTTGGAGTAGGTGCAAGATCATCGTAAATACCACCGTAAGCACTTATCGCATGTGTAGCGTGGTCATCCGACATTATAAATACAATATTCGGACGTATATTTTCTTGCTTCTGTTCCTCCTTGTTGCTGCACGACAAACTGAAAACAAGACCAGCCAGGAGAATTATTTGTGTATAATATTTTTTCATCAGCAGATAATTTCAAATGTAATGTTAAGGGATACATGAATAGGTTCTCCCTATAAGATCAAAAGTATAAGCTCTCAAATCGGGTTAAATAACCCAATCGAAATTTTGGAGATAAACTACTCCATCGTATTCTGAATTGATTTAGTTAAAAGAAGGTGCCGGTATTTTGGCACCCCCTTTTTCCTAACTAACCAAACTATTCTTCTATAAACTCTAATGAGAATTCTTCAAACACTACGTTTCTATCTCGAGCAACCAAAGTGTCTTTTACTGCATGTGTTTCATTATTTGCTACATCTGTATAGTTATAGTCCAAATAAATCACATCACGTTCTTTTCCTCCCCACATGTCTCCGTCTTCAACAAATTTTCCAGTACCGGAGACATTGTATGCATCACCATCGAAACTGCGAATTGTACAATTGCCATCGTCACCAAATACCAACTCGATATTGACATTACCCGGGCTAGAAGCTTCTCCTCTTCTCACAAGCTTCGATAATTCAACATTATTTTTTCCAGTTGTGGTAGCCATTGTTAATTCATCCTTTTCAACATACTCGGCATGGTATACACTACTAACCGATTCGCCAGCTTCATTGGTCATCACATCTTTACCACGACGCAAATACATCGCCTGGTATTTATTCATGAATTTTATACCAAAAAGCGTATAGTCTTTAGGAGTTATTTCCCAGTCTTCAGCATTCACTCTCGAAGGATTACTAACCACTGGAACACCTGATAATAAAGTGTCCAATTTTTCTATTTCAGTTATCAGAAGCGGAATGGCATAATGAACCATATTAACTCCGGCAAACGAAAGTGTATCATTAAAGAATTGTTCGGTAAGCTGTACCGGAATTCGTCCTTTAATAGAACCAACAGGTATGGTTACTGGGTTTTCACCTTCAATTGTATAATAACTAGGTGGCAAAGCTTTTATATTTGCAACACCTGTTAATAATTCAGGAGCCACTTTATAATGCACTTTTCGGTCTTCGTTGTTGGAATAAACACCAGCCATAGTAACACCAATTTCAAATCGATAATTGTTATCGTTTTCATTATCTCCTAAATCGTAGTTACCTAATATTAAGGTTCGGGCAGGAGTCTGAAATGGGAAATAGACAGAAGTAGTACCAAAGTCTTCAAACTCCTTATCTTGATTTTCGCAGGCAACTATGCTAAGCACTATCGCCATAAGTATTAATACTTTCTTATTCATATCTAATATTTTAATCTTTTTCATATTAAATTTATTAATCAATGCTACCAACCGTTGTTTTGTTCCAGTTCCGAAAATTTGAGTGTTTCGTTGTAGGGTATTGGCAGATACGTAGCATAAGCAGGATAAGATCTTGCTTCTACTGCAGGAAGTTCAACATATTCCGAACCATTGTGGAAATACCCGGTTGCTGTTTCGTTTAACGATAAGCCCCATCTTCTCATATCCCAAAATCTAAAACCTTCAAAACATAGTTCCAAACGACGCTCGTTGCGGATAAGTTCCCGCATTGCTTCTTTCGTTGTCACGGTTTGTAAGTATTCATCTGGCTGTGTTATTCCAGCTCTTTCGCGAATGGCTCCAATTACATCCGTAGCCGACATTCCATTTACCTGGTGCTGTGGTCCACCAATTTCGTTGGCTGCCTCGGCAAAGATTAAAAAGAGCTCGGTATAGCGGAAATACACATTAAAATGTTTTTTCTCCACCAAACTACCGTCATCGTTGATTCGAACATCAGGACGTAGTAATTTTCTCAGATAATAACCTGTGGTAGTCGATTGTTCAGGAATAGAATCGGTACGGTCTACTCCTCCACCAACACCACTATTAATTACTCCTCCACCAATGGCAGTACCATTTAAAACAAGGTAAGCTGCTAAACGCGGGTCTCTGTTTGCAAAAGGATCTTGTGGGTCGTAACCATTTCCTGCAGTTGCAGGAAATCCACTTAGCATAGGAAAAGCCATGGCCAAATTATGAGAAGGGTTCATTTCCCCTTTTCCATTTCGAGAAGGAGGGAAATGTCTTGCTTCCTGTGATGAATTATTACCACCAAGAGAAGCACGCCACAACATTTCGTCGCTATCTTTACCTGCATCCGATTTGTAAAATTCAAGACCGTCAGCTGCTAATCCGGATACTCCACCAATCATTTCAAGGAGTTCTCCTGAAATATTTGCGGCTTCTTCGTAGTAGCCAGCACCATTTAGGTACGACGGACTTGCAGCAAACAACGCTAAACGAGCTTGAAGCGCTTTTACAATTTTTCCGGAAATCCGAAGGTCGTACTGTACACCGTTTACTACTTTATATTTTCCGAAATCCATACCTGCATATTTTGGAGGTACATCAGCTTCATTGTCGGAATATACCATTGGTAGCAAGTCAAGAGATGCTTCAAAATCAGCATTAATGGCTTCAACCGAAGCTTCAAACGACAAACGTGCCTGATTAAAATCACCATTAGAAGGAATAAACTCTGTAAAATATGGTATTCCCAATAAACCACCGGAAGTTCCCATACCCGCATGCACCTGTAAAACATAAAAATGATAGAGTGCTCTTAATGCAAGCGCCTCGCCCTTTAATCGTTCACTAAATAGTTCATTAATCTCCTCGTCTCTGTTCCACTCAACAGTACCTCCGTCAACAATAGCAATAAACTTATTCAGGTAAAAAACCTCTTCGTATTTATTCCATCGTGAAGAAGGATTGTATTGAGCTGTTAACTCGCCATTGGCCATTCGTTTGTACCCATTACTCAATTGGTTATTTACCGCATCATCGGTACCACCTTCTGAAAATGAGAATTGATTTATTAATCCGGTATATCCATGTAATAATACACCTTCAGCTGATTCAGGATCTGTTCCAATATAATCGGTAGTTAGCCGATTCTCATCAACCGGTTCCAGCATATCGCAAGAAAATAAGCCTGCAAAAACCAGAACAATCGTTATATATTTTATTAACTTTTTCATTTAATCTATAATTTATTGATTGAATTAAAATGATGTTCTTAAACCGAGTGTAAAGTATCTGTATTGTGGATTTCCTCCAATATTCAACTGACGGATATCGCTATTCTTCGATAGTTCCAGAAGATTTGATCCGGCAACATTTACACTTAGATTTTTCATTTTTAGTTTCTGGCATACTTTATCACCAAATTCGTAAGTTAACTGAGCTCTTTTAACTTTAAAAAAGCTGTTGTCGTACATCCAAAATGTAGAGGTTCTAAAGTTGTTGTTGTTCGTACCTGCCGATAGTCTTGGGTAAGTTGCTGTATTAGCTGTTTCTGGTGTCCATCGGTCTAATACTACTTCCGAGTACTTATCGTTTCCATCCACCCAGTAGTAATCGTCCGACATGGTTGATTCGCCACCAAATTGACCCGTTCCCAATACAAACAAACTTAAGCCTTTGTATTGTAACCTTAGGTTAGCACCATACGACCAAGGATTGTTCCATTGGCCAATACTCTCTCTATCATTATCATTCACAACACCGTCTCCATTTTTGTCGCGGTATTTAATGTCTCCAGGTTGTACTGCACCATAAGCCGGAACCGGTAGTTCTTCTTTTAAGCTTAGGTTTCCTTCGCCATCGGTATTAAAATCATTTTCCGAATAAAAACCTTGGTCCACAAGACCACGAATACTTTGAAGAGGTTTGCCAACCCGATTTTGGTATTGGTTTTCATACACCTCATTACGTTTGGCGACTTCCGATTGTGCATACATGATATTACCCCCTAATTTAAGGGTAAGGTCATTAAACGTTTTCAAATAATCCAATCCAAGTTCAAAACCTTTGTAGGTATCCTTGTTATAATTGTCGTAAGGTTTAAATGCATTATAATACGATGGATATTTATTGTCTAAAGTAACCAATTGCTGATCCATATCGGTTTTAAAATAATTGAATTCCAACCAAATCGATTTCATCAAATAACTTTCGAAACCAATATTCAAATCAACGCGTTCTTCATACGCCATAAGCATATTACCTCCTTGCGAGATTTCTTTTGTACGATTAGTACCGGCTCCATCGGCCCAGTTGTACCACGAACCATCGGAATAAGACTCATCGTATAAGTAGTAGTTACTAATTCCTAAATCAGACTTTATAACTCCAGCTGTTGCTTTCAATTTTAAAAAGTTGACAAAATCAACGTTTTTCATGAAGTCCTCTTCGCTAAGTATGTAAGCCACACCACCGCTTGGAGAGAAACCACCTCGGTTACCTTCGGGTAATTTGGTAGAATTTACATAGGCCGAACTAAAATCGACAAACAATTTATCTTTAAAATCGTAAGAAACCTGAAGTCCCAAATGAGCATTGTTGTTAGGCTGTATTACATTGTCGGATTTATGCGAATTCACATATCCTAAAAAGCTTGTTTGAATGGAGTGGTTCTCGTTTATCTCCTTTTCATAATTGATAAGACCGTAAAATCCCAAACGGCTAGTATAACCATCTGTCGAAACATTTTCAGTTAAATCTTTTTGGTCAACATCGCCGTATGGTGT
>JAUVDE010000259.1 GCA_030595485.1 Draconibacterium sp. | reverse complement strand
ATATCGATCATCCATCGTTTGGCTCAGCTGTAATTGGCCGTGTGCTCGAAAACGAAGGCTTACGTGTTGCAATTGTTCCACAACCAAATTGGACCGACGATTTACGTGACTTTAAAAAACTGGGGAAACCTAATCTGTTTTTTGCAGTTACTGCCGGAAACATGGATTCGATGGTAAACCACTATACCGCCGGAAAACGTAAACGTACCAACGATGCCTATACTCCCGACGGACGATTTGGTTACCGCCCCGATTACCCAACCATTGTTTATTCGAAAATATTAAAGGAATTATATCCCGAAACGCCAGTAGTAATTGGAGGAATTGAAGCTTCGTTGCGCCGTTTAACGCATTACGATTATTGGCAAGATGAATTAAAACCATCGATGCTGGTTGACAGCGGCGCCGATTTGCTGTTTTACGGAATGGGTGAAAAATCGATAATTGATTTTACCCGCTTGATAAAACGTGGCATCCCAATTGAAAGTTTAACAACTATTCCGCAAACTGTTTTTAGCGTTGATGGAGACGAAAATTATGCCACCAAAAAGAATTGGGACGAGCTGGAACTGGCATCGCACGACACTTGCTTAACTGACAAAAAAGAGTTTGCCCGAAATTTTATGCACATCGAAGAGGAATCGAATAAAATGGAGGCAAAAAAACTGGTGCAACGGGTAGGCAATAAAAAGCTGGTCGTTAATCCGCCTCACCCAACTTTTAAAGAAAAGGAGATTGATAAAGTATACGATTTACCCTACACTCGTCTTCCCCACCCTCGCTATAATAATAAAGGTACCATTCCGGCTTACGAAATGATTCGCCATTCCATAAACATGCACCGAGGTTGTTTTGGAGGCTGTACTTTTTGTACAATTTCGGCACATCAAGGCAAATTTGTTGCCAGCCGTTCCGAAAAATCGGTTTTGAAGGAGGTGGAAAAAGTAACTGAAATGCCCGATTTTAAAGGTTACATCTCCGACCTTGGCGGACCTTCGGCAAACATGTATAAAATGAAAGGTATTCACGAAGATATTTGCAGAAAGTGCAAGCGCCCTTCGTGTATATTCCCATCAGTATGTAAAAACCTCGATACCGATCACAAAGCAATGCGCGAATTGTATGCAAAGGTTCGCAACAATCCAAAAGTTAAAAAGGCTTTTATTGGCAGTGGTATTCGTTACGACATGATTTTGGAGAAAACGAATAATGAGGAGGTGAATGAGTCGAACCAACAATATTTACGCGATGTAATAAAACACCACGTTTCAGGGCGTTTAAAAGTGGCTCCCGAACATTCGTCGGACGATGTATTACGGTTTATGCGAAAACCTTCGTTTAAATTATTTGAGCAACTTAACGATGAATTCATAAGAATAAACAAGGAAGAAAACTTAAATCAACAACTGATTCCGTACTTTATTTCTAGTCACCCCGGAAGCAAATCGGAAGATATGGCAAATCTGGCTATTCAAACTAAAAACATGAATTTTAGGTTAGAACAGGTACAGGATTTTACACCAACACCCATGACTTTAGCAACGGTAGTCTACTATTCGGGCTACCATCCGTACACCATGGAAAAGATCTATACAGCACGAGATAAGGATGCCAAAGAAGAACAACGTCAGTTTTTCTTTTGGTACAAAAAAGAATACCGCCATCAAATTATTCGAGATTTAAAAGCCAAAGGCCGAAATGATTTGGTGGACAAACTTTTTAAGAAAAAACAAAAAACTAACAATTCAGATTAGATGAAGACTAAAAGATTTTTAGTTGCAGTGCTAGCCAGCCTGTTACTAAGCGGCTGTGCCGAAGTGATGCAACTCTCGCAACAATACATGGATTCGGATGCACCACTTACGCAAAACGAAATTATTGGCGGCTTAAAAGAAGCGCTGGTTACCGGTACCAATAGTTCTGCGAATATTTTAGGTGCTGTTGATGGTTATTACAAAGATGAATTGGTGAAAATAATGCTTCCACCCGAAGCTAATATTATTGTTGAAAACGCTGGTAAAATTCCCGGTGGACAAAAATTACTAGACGATGTTTTGTTACACATAAACCGTGCTGCTGAAGATGCGGTTTCGGAGGCTAAACCCATTTTTGTGAATAGTATTACCAGCATGACGATTAGCGATGGAATTGGCATTTTAAAAGGCGAAGACAATGCGGCCACTGAATATCTGCATAGAACAACTTACGACCATCTTTTTGAATTGTACCGCCCCAAAATTAAAGCATCGGTGGAGAAAGAGCTGGTAAAAGGTAGCGGCATTTCAACCAAACAAAGCTGGGATACATTAATTGGTAAATGGAACCAACTTGCGAAATCGTTTATTGGACAATCGGCAGGACTAAAACCAGTAAATACCGAACTGGAAGATTACCTGACAAACAAAGCGCTGGAAGGTTTATTCCTGAAAATTGCAGCAGAGGAAAAACAAATACGAAAAGACCCAGCAGCACGTGTAAGCAGTTTATTGAAAAAGGTGTTTGGCTCACTCGACTAGCATAGTTTTCATTCGCAGTTGAAAAGATTGATTTTCCATAAAGGCAATTTATCAGTTTTTCAATTTGTCAATATTATTATCTATTTCAATCATTGTTGCCCGGTAAAACCGGAATTTAATTAATTGTTATTTGTCTGATAATCAAATATTACTTTTTCTACTTCCAAGAGTAAGCCCCCTTATTTCAAGGAACAGCGTATTTTGATATTTTAAGTCATTTTCATTTATTATGCTTCTCCAGACTTTTTCAGGATCTTCCAGGAACCGGTAAATATTGATGTAGTCCATCAGTAGATGGATGAGCGATGAATATTAAGCTGTTTAGCAATAAATGAAACCTACTATGTCCTGCTGTAATAAAGTTTCTATTTTAATTCTTTGTTCAACAGTAATATGGGTGTAATTCTTTTTGTTCATAATGCAACAGTTTTAAATTCTATTCAACAGTCGATTGCAACCTTAAAGCAAAGTATGAAGAGGAGGAAAGTGTTCAGTGTTTAGTTGTTGGCAGAAAGAAAAAGGATTCCATCTCTTTTAAAAGTTGAAATCCTTTTTCTTCAAATTTCCAATTCTTTTCTCACTCACCCTCTTATACCAACTTGTTGGTGTTCCTTACGGGTCTGGCCGATTCCGATCCGCCATTTATACTCAATCCATTTAGCTTTTCGGTAATTTTGAAAATGTTATTTTTTTCTTTAATAAGGCAAATAATTTAAGTATAGCCGTAGTTATGGTTGAAATATTTGCCGCAGGGTGTTATGGTTGAAATTGAAACCATTGCGGTAAAGTAAGATATTTGTAGTTTGTATAAGGGATGGCATCCTTCTGTTTTGAGTAAATAGGGATGCCATCCTTTTTTCGACACAAAACAAAAATGATACTATGTTTTTAGGCATAATTACTTAATGAAAGCCCCGGTGGTTCATTTTTAGGGTTTCATTAAACAATAATTGCTTCGGATATTGCCAGCGGAGCGTTTCATTAAATGATTAAACGGCCATTTTTTGTCGGGGCAGCGTTTCATTAAATAATGAAAGCAAGAAAATTACATTTGGCAAGCCGCTATTAAATAACCAAAGCTTCCTTTTTCCAATTTCCGGCATCTATTAAACAATACCGAAATTCTATTATCGAATTTTATGTTTATTTTAGGTGGCAAAACCAAAAACAGCTTGAATACGCACCCGCAAATAAAGCCAATTAATGAAATACTAAATAGTACCTAGCAGGTGTTAAAAACACCCCGTATAGCGGGTATAATGTTACCTTTTGTCCGCTATATATGAAAAAATAAACGGACAAAAGGTTACGTTATGTAGCAATGATAGAATAAACCAACAGATATATAAAATCGAATTATGAAAAAAACCAAATTCCTTAATGTTTATAATAACCCCCAACAATTAAGGAAAATTTTGCAAATCGATATAATTGTAACTCTTATTTTATTTATATCTCCCTTAGTACACCATGCTCAGGATGTGAATAATATTCAATCGAATGCGGCATTTGCAGAAAAAATATACCTTCAGTTGGATGGAAAAGTTTATACCGCTGGTAACACTGTCTGGTTTAAAAGTATTGTGGCAAATGCCAACGAACATATACCTACTACATTAAGCGGTGTACTATACGTGGAGTTAATAGCACCCAATGAAACAGTTGTTGAAAAGAAACTAATAAAGATTGAAAACGGAATTGGAGAAGGTTTTTTTTATTTGGATAAAAAATTGAGCGAAGGACTTTATCTTATTAGAGCATACACCCAATGGGATAAAAATTTTGAGACAGATTTCTTCTTTAAAGAATACATCCATGTTTTTACTGCCCAAAAGAAAGAAGGTATTCCTCCAATAAATAATGTAACATTAATTAATGGCTTAAATTCCGAAAATCATTTGGAAGCCAGCTTCAATCCATTATATATTGACAGTTTACACAAAAAGAAACTCACTGTTTTTGTTGCGATAGGTGACAAAACGGATACACTCTACGTAAAAAAAGATTTAGATAAAAAATACAAGATTAAATATACCTTACCCGATACTTGCCATTTTGCTACCCTGCAAATGCAAACAGCAAATAAGTATAACTGCTCTAAAACTATTATTCTGGATGACAAATTTATTGATTTACAATTTTTTCCTGAAAGTGGAGAATTGGTGCACGGTTTGCCAAATAAACTGGGGGTTAAAGCACTGGATGCCTATGGGAAAGGGATGAAGATTACTGGAGATATTGTGGATGAACAAGATTCCAGTGTCGCTTCTTTTTCAACCAATTCACTCGGTATGGGTAGCTTTGTATTAAGCCATGTAGATAGTACGATTAACTATTTTTCAAAAATCGATTCGCAATCGGCAAATGACTATAGTAAATTGTACACCTTACCAAAGGTTGCCAGACTTGGTAATGTATTGTCGGCAAGCAGGAGGGAAAATAATATTGTACTTACAGCCTTGTCAAACTACATGGCAAATGATAGTATATTCCTGCACATGTCTCATAGGGGCATAAAGTATTATGAGCTAAAAGTTGGACTGACAGAGGGTGTTTTCAGTATGACCATACCAAATGATAATTTTCCTGAAGGCATAGTTTTATTTACAATGTTGGACAAATTGAAGAAGCCTGTTGCAGAAAGGCTTTTTTTTAACGAAATGCCTGATAAAAGAATAAAAATTTCTCACGCACTGGATAAAAAGATTTACCAACGGCGTGAACAAACTAAGCTGAAAATAAAAACTACCAATTCGGAAGGCAAACCAGTAAATGCGAATATATCGGTATTGGTTATTAACCAGAAGCAATTAGGAAAGATGCAGGATATGAAGCAAAACATATTGTCCTATTTCCTGCTTGATTCAGAACTAAAGGGGGAAATAGAGAGCCCTGGTTTCTATTTCAGCAATGATTTCATCAAATGTTTTAA
>JAUVDE010000338.1 GCA_030595485.1 Draconibacterium sp. | reverse complement strand
ATTTATTGTCTCCTGCGATTTTGTACTCGATTTTGAGAGGTCGTAGGCAACCAACATAAAAACATAATTTTCGTCGTACGTGAAAAAATCTATGATGTTGTCACCTTCCGGAGTTTCAATAGTGAAATCGTGGATTGGAGGTTCGTAACCTTCTTGAATTATATTCGATTCCATGTTGTCGTACACCCAGTTAACTGTGTCTTTCCACGGATAATTTTCCTCGGTAAACTTTTTAACCTCGCCGGTATTTTTGTTTTTGTAGTAGAAAATATTCTCGTAAACTTCCTGCGGAGCTCCTTCTGGAGTGGTCATCGCTTCAGGAATGTTGATGCCTATTTTATAAGGTCTGAAATCGAAAATAGGTAAATGATTGTACGAATGAGATACAATTCCAAAATAAACAACAAAAGTAAGTAAGCTTAAAATAACCGGTATTTTTGTTTCAACCTGCTTGGCAAACCAAGATCTATTTGCAACAACTACAATAGCAAAGAGTATAAAAACAAGATTTTTATAAAAGGTTTCCCAATTCGAAATTATCAGTGCATCGCCAAAACAACCACAGTCGGTAACCGGATTTTTTAGTGCAATCCAAAGTGTAAGTGGCGTGAAAAAAGCCATAAATGCCAATCCCAACCACGAGAACAAACGCATCCACCAGTTAAACAAGAAAGCTACACCAATTGCAAATTCAGCAAAAGCCAATAAAATGCCCAGCGGAAATGCAGCCCACAATAGCCACTCCATTCCTAGCGCATTAAAGTAATCGGTAAATTTATAGGTTGACCCCCAAGGGTCGATGCCCTTTACAAATCCTGAAAAAATAAATACGATTCCAAATAGAATTCGGGCAATGTGTTTTATCAGTTTCATTTGAATTATTTTTGTGGAAATTCGAAAGTGAGTTCTAATCCTCAGCTTCACCGTTTTCAAACTCGATTTTAATCATAGCAAAAACCGAGTAGTTTAACATGTCCATGTAATTGGCGTCAATACCTTCCGAAATAATTGTTTTACCCTGATTGTCTTCAATTTGTTTGGTGCGTTTAATTTTCATCAAAATCAAATCGGTGTACGAACTAATACGCATATTTCGCCAAGCTTCGCCATAATCATGATTTTTGTCCATCATTAGGTTTTTAGCCTGTTGGAAATATTTATCGTAAAGTTCCTGTGTTTTTTTGTTTGGCATTTCTTCGTCAGAAGGACCTAATTCCAACTGAATTATACCCATTATACAGTAATTAATAATACCAATAAATTCGGGTTTTACACCTTCGTCAACCTTGCATACACCTTTTTCTTCGATGCTTCTAATGCGTTGAGCTTTAATGTAAATCTGGTCGGTAAGTGATGTTGGACGTAGTATTCGCCAGGCAGTTCCGTAGTCGGTCATTTTCTTTGAGAAAATATTTCTACATATTGAAATTACCTGATCGTATTGATTATTTGTTTTTTCCATGTTGTTTTAAAATGACGGATAAAAGTATACAAAAATGAGAAATTTGAGCCGTTTTATTTTACATTTGTAGTTAATGATTTGTTAAACAAAAAAGCTTTAACTCGATGTTGATTACACAGTCGGCAGGCAAATTCCTTAAACGTAATAATTCGATTAGCCTTGGAGATACCAAGATAGATCTTTCTATTCCGTTGGTAATGGGAATTGTAAATATTACACCTGATTCTTTTTTTGATGGAGGAAAGATGGAAGACGAAACGGTTATGTTAAAAGCCGTTGAGAAGATGGTTGCAGATGGTGCAACCATTATTGATGTGGGGGCGGTTTCTACGCGTCCGGGTGCGGATATGATTTCAACGAAAATTGAATTGGGGCGTTTGTTACCAGTGGTGCAAGCCATTCGTAAGAATTTTCAGGAGATTGTTCTTTCAATTGATACCTTTCGTTCGTGGGTTGCGGTACGCGTAATTGATGAAGCAGGGCCAATAATTGTAAACGATATTTCGGGGGGAACATTAGATTCTAAAATGTTCGAAACCGTGGGGAAGTTACAAATGCCATACATTCTTACGCATATAAAGGGAACTCCACGCGATATGCAAGATAATCCGGTTTATGATGATCTGATTAAAGAAGTTTCGAGCTACTTTGCCGACAAAGTAAAAAGACTAACCAAGGCGGGCGTAAAAGATATTATACTTGATCCGGGCTTCGGTTTTGGAAAAACATTGGACCATAATTATGAGTTATTGAACAGACTCGATTCCTTTAAAGTTTTTCAATTGCCGGTTATGGCCGGTTTAAGTCGTAAATCGATGATTTGGAAAGCACTTGGTGAAAAACCCGAAACGGCACTAAATGGAACAACTGTTGCAAATACGCTGGCTTTAATGGGTGGAACTGATATTTTGCGTGTTCACGATGTAAAAGAGGCGGTTGAAGCGGTGAAGTTATTCTGTGAAATAAAAGCTACATTAGTATAATGCTAACATTTATAACCATACGTTTTCTCGATATTCTTGATATTTTATTGGTGGCATTTTTGCTTTACCAACTTTATCGATTAATAAAAGGAACCGTTGCCTTTAATATTGTAATTGGACTTTTCTCGCTGTATTTGTTCTGGCTAATTGTAAGAGCATTAAATATGGAGTTGCTGGGTTCAATTATGGGGCAATTTATTGGTGTTGGGGTGCTGGCATTAATTGTTGTTTTTCACCCTGAAATTCGAAAGTTCTTAGTTTTTGTGGGTACAAATTATAACCTAAACCGGGTTTTATCGCTCGATAAATTGTTTGGCGTCGGAAAAACAAAAACCATTAATCATCAACAAATTGATAGCTTGGTAGATGCCTGTGTTTCAATGGGGAAAACAAAAACGGGAGCTTTAATCGTAATTGCCGGAAACACCGAATTAAATGAGCAAATTAGCTCGGGTGAAAAAATAAATGCAAGAATCTCATCCATATTAGTCCGAACTATATTCTTTAAAAATTCACCTCTTCATGATGGTGCAGTTATTATTAAAGGCAACAAAATAGTAGCTGCCGGTTGCATTCTTCCACTTACACAAAAGGAATTGGATCAGGCACTGGGTTTACGTCACCGTGCAGCTGTTGGAATGACCGAAAACTCTGACGCACTTACCATTATAGTATCGGAAGAACGTGGTTCAATTTCCATTGCTCAAAAGGGTGAAATCAGACGCCGTATTTCAAAAGAAACCTTGACCCAAATTCTTGAAGAGAATATAAAAGAAGAGGAGCCTCAAAAGCCGAAATCCAAATAACTAAAGCTTATCCCCATATTTTCTGAGATTTATTCTTTTAATATTAAAAAGGAATTAGCTTAAAGCTGTTGTAATTGCTGAAATAATAGAAGCAGCATCTCCTTTTACATGCTTATTGGTTTGATACAACAGGTGGTTTGGAGTTTTTTCTCTATCATCGGCTTTAATCAGAATGATTGGAATTTTATAGCTTTTGGCAATTTCAATTTCTTTTTCAATCCAAAATGGGTTCTCATTAAACATATTGGCTATAATTACAAGGGCATGGGCATGTTTTATTTGTCCCTCCAGTTCTTCAGTAAGTCTTTTTTTTCCTGCATTAGTCTCAGGATTTATTACCGGGTCAAATTCCGGGAAACTGTAATTTCGCCAATAAAAATTAGGCTCGTTATTCAGCATCTCAACAATAACACTATAGTCTAATGAATAGCACCATGTGTGACTTATAAAAAGGTCGAATGATTTTATTGCTTCCATGTTGTTCTGGTTTCTGTCATAAACAGCTTTCAGGTACTATTTGTTCTTGAAATCTACTTTACATACAATGCCAAAGGATAAACAATGTACATTAAACAGTCTATTTTAAGTTGAATTAATAAACTCCATTAAATAATATTTCTTTTATATTCATTTTTGGAATAAGCAAATGTTGCCGAGTGGTTAGATACTGCGTTTAAAAAGAAAAGTAATTTAATAATCACAATGGGAATTTATAATAATTTCAACGTTACAATTTAAAATGTCATGCGAATTTATTTCAGCATTTTTTAAAGAAACAGATTCCGATACATCCCGACCTGTTATTTAGCATATCTGAAGAATATATTGAAAAGAAAAAAAAACCTATAATTGTAGTATAATACCGTTCAGGTATTATGTGTGTTTGGGGGTTAACATTTAAAAGGAGACTGTTGAGTCTCCTTTTTACTTTACTACATTTTATCGACTCACTAATTAATACCTGCTCACATTGGATTTCAGATAGACATT